>JARQZL010000033.1 GCA_029984855.1 Archaeoglobales archaeon
CAGCAGTCAGTCCGGCAATGCCTCCTCCAATAACCAGTATGTACCCTCCAGCCTTTTCACTCATAGTTTACCTCCCTGCTGTTTTTGCCAAAACACCCAAAAGATAGAAGAAAAAAACGAGAAAAAATGTAAGGCATGCTCACCAGCCTTACGAAACAAGCTGGACGTAGGGTCTCTTGGTAAGAGTCCATTCATCCTTTTCCGCATCGTATGTGCTGTTAACAAACACTTTCCAGTTATCGTCGTCGATCTTCGGGTAGTCAGTCCTGTAGTAGTAACCGGGCCATCTTGTTTCCTGCCTGAAGAGCATGTGCCTGACGTGTGCCTCTGCGGTCAGGAGTCTGTGATGCATCTCCCAGCATCTCAGGAGCTCGTGCAGGTCTCTTGCGGCAAGCTTCTCACAGTCCTCCTTCAGCATCTGAAGGAGCTCGAGAGCCCTCTCAAGCATCTTCTCGTTCGTCTTATACCAGGTTGTGGCTCCAGCAGCATACTCATCCATGATCTTCTGAAGTCTCCAGAGTGCCTGCTTGGGCAGGAGGTAGTTCGGGTTAACATCCTCTCTTGTTGAGGCATTCTTGTTCTCTTCAAATATCTTGAACGGTCTGTAAATGAGCTCCTTCAGCTCATCAACCTTTGCCTCATCGATCTCCGGGGTTGGATTCTGCTCGACGATGTACTTGACTGCTGCCTTGCCAGCAAGCCTGCCCTCTGTGAATGAACCGCTCGAGAACTTATGCGGGTTTGCTCCAGCGTTGTCACCAACTGCGAACAGTCCCTTGACAGTTGTCATTCTGTTGTACACAAGCGGGAATGTCTTCTTGTACTCCTCAGGCATAACATCCTCTGGCCCGCAGACCCAGAAACCGGAACATCCGGAGTGGGAACCCATGATGTACGGTTCAGCCGTGTAAGCTTCAGATGGAGATTCTGCAGGATCAATGTTCTGGGCTGCCCAGAGCAGTGCCTGGCTGACAGTCATGTCAAGGAAGTCTTCCCATGCCTCGTTGAGCAGGTGCTTCAGGTCAGCACCCTCCTCTTTGAGTTTCGCTATTGCCAGGTCAGTCCTCATGTATACTGGCCCCCTGCCCTCTGTCAGCTCAACAAGGAACTGGTGGTTTCTGAGTGGGGTTGGTGTTGGTGTTGCGGATGCATATGGCTCATACTGTGCAATTGTTTCAGTCTTCTTTATGTACTCCTCTCCGTAAGCATTCGTTGCCGTGCACTTGAAGAACAGGAACCACGCACCGACAGGCCCGTATCCATCCTTATACCTGAACGGAATGAATCTGTGCTCCATCTGCGTCAGCTCTGCCCCCGCCTGAATACCCATTGCATAACCGCTGCCTGTGTTGAAGACAGCATACCATATTCTGCCCATTCCTTCTCCGGTGCTCCTCGGTCTGAACAGGAGTGTTGCTCCGCCAGTTGCGATTATTACTGCCTTGGCCTTGAACACATAGAATTCATCCTTTCTTACGCTGAAACCTACTGCTCCGGCAACTCTCTTCGGATCATTCTTGTCCATGAGCAAATGCGTGATCATTATCCTCTCGTAGATGTTTTCCTCACCGATTGCCATCTTCGTTGCTTCAGCAATGATGGGTTTGTAGGACTCACCGTGTATCAGCAACTGCCACGGCCCCTCTCTGATGTACTTCCCGTTCTCATCTTTGAATATGGGCAGACCCCATTTCTCAAAGAGGTGTACGGTTCCGTCAACATGCCTTGCGATATCGTAAGTGAGATCCTCTCTTGCAATACCCATCATGTCTGTTGTGACATACTTCACAAAGTCCTCTGGCTGGTTCTGACCGTACTCTGCCTTTCCTGACATTCCCATGTATGTGTTTATAGCGGAAAGACCCTGAGCAACTGCACCACTTCTTTCAACTGCAGCCTTCTCGACAAGTGTAACCTTCAGGCCGGCAGCCTTGGCCCAGTATGCTGCCTCGTATGCAGCACCACATCCAGAGAAACCACCACCAATTATCAAAATGTCCGTCTCAACTCTTTTAACTTCTGGCTCACCCATTTTTTACACCTCCGATTTACTTGAGCGTGGGTAGCTCGCTAACTTCCAGAATATCAGGCTCACCGCAGAGCAGTTCGTTCTTCAGCCCGTCAGTGCTCGGCTCTGGCATACCCTCGAAGGGCTGGATTGAGCCCCATGGAGTTGTCCTGATCGGGAACTTGAATCTCAGAATCTTACCATTTCTGAACTTCACCGTCCACATTATTGCGTCCGTACCTCTCATTGGAGTGCAGCTTGCACCCAGTGGCACAAAGTCCACGTAGCCTCTTGCCTCAATAGCGCCCTGCGGGCAGATTTTAATGCAGCTGTAGCACTCCCAGCACATGTCTGGCTCCTGGTTGTACGCTTTCATCAACTCCTCGTTCAGTTTCATCAGGTCGTTGGGGCAAATATACTGGCATGCAGTTTTATCCAACGCCTTACAACCGTCGCACTTTTCCGGATTTACATAGCTCGGCATTTTTCCACCTCCGATATATTCAAACTTCCTTCTTTCTTACTTTCTCACTCATACCAACATCCTCTCAATATTTTAAAAAATTTAAACTTTACTTTTTTATTCAATCTCCGGTGGCGGTATATATTCCGCTTCCTTCTTTGCAAGCTCCTGAATTTCAGGCAACCTTTGCAATACGTTGTCGATAACATCCAGCGACTTGGCTTTAGCTATTTCCTCGAACACAGCTCTCCTGAACGCAACCGGGACATCCTCAATAAATCCCCTCGAGTCAATCCTCGCTCTCTCAAATTCCTTGAGTATCTGCTGGGATTTCTCATCCGGCACCTCTACTACGAGCATTTTAAGAGTTCCACCGAAGATTGGCTGGATTTTCTCTTCAACCGGTGTACCCTTCACCTGTTCAAGCCTCTTCTCATCCAGAATTATACCTATATAGTGCGGCATTTGAATCACCTCACGCTGGAACTTCCATCGGTGGCAGGTCAATCTCAAGCTCTCTGTCCAGGTTCTCCAAGTACTTGTTGTTCACGAACGGGTAGTTGAATACCTTCCACCATTTCACTATTGCCTTATAAACCTCTGGCCTCATGACAACCGTTGGAGGCATGACACCCTCTGCAACCATACCTCTCAGGAAAGACCCGCTGAACTTCTGCTTCGCATCCGTATGACCGCAACTCTCACTGTACGCAATCTCCTGGCAGATCGGGCAGTACCAGAACTCTGCCATGTTCTGCGGGATTATCCTCAAGCCAAGATCGACTTCGTTTGGTGGAGCTTCAAATCCAAAGCTGGGAATACCCTCAGTCCAGAGTATCTGCGTTGCGAACTTGTCGTAGTACTCACCAACTGCAGCGTGGTCTCTGCCAAACATGTGGTGCGTGCATCCCATGTTCTGCCTGATTATACCGTGCAGAAGGGACTCAATCGGATTGCCATATCTCATGTCCCAGAGCGTGAAGGTAACCATGTGTCTGGACGGCTTTATGTAGCCATACTTGTTGACAGCCTCATGCCCCTCGAGTATTGCCTCGTTCGGATAATCACCCTTCCTCTTTGCTCCGATTATAGCGTTTACGAGGATTCCATGGCAGGGTTCAATATCTCCTGTATAAGCAGCATTCTTCATCAACGCTTCATGGCCTGTATGCGGCACATTCCTCGTCTGGTGAGCAATTACTGTTCTCCACTTCTTCTCATTCTTCATAACCTCCCTGCACTTGGCAGGCGGGAACCAGAATCTGTCGTATGGCTCTTTAAACTTGGGCTCGTTTACTATCGTCCACTTTCCAGCGATCACATACGGATTCATGCACTTGTAGATAACCCATCCCGGATGCTTCTCGTTAAATGCCTCTCTTACGACTTCCGGGTTCTTTTCTGGCGTACCGAATGTCCTCGTTGCAACATCTAACGGATCGATCTTGTAAATCTCTTCCACATCCGTAACTGCAAAGGGCTGCCCTTTGAGCTTTAAAAGCAGTCTGTCACCCTCTTTTACATCTAAAGACTTCAGATCCTCCTCGCTTATGTCGAAGAGAATGGGATATGGAAAAACCCACCCGTTTTCCAGTCTCCTCTCATTGAGAACGCCCTCAAGGTCGTTCTGTGTCATCGAGCCCTCAACGGGGCTGAAGAAACCATAGCAAACAGACATTATCTCTCTGTACACATGCCTTATTGGCACGCCTTTTGGATCGGTTGTTGGCTTCAGATCGTATTCTATGCAGCCAGCAGCCATCTTTTCGCCAATCTCTCTCTTTTTAACTACTCTTTCTACAAGCCTACCACCATGCGGTGGTGGAGTCTTGACAATCATACACTCCCTCCTAACAATGTTTAGTGGATTGGCCTGATTTGTGCAGCCTATATAAGCATTTCGAAATAATTTTTTGAATGATTAACAATAAAAGATGTCCCCCTTTTCCAGATGACGGTAAACAGCGCCAGGGTTCTCCAAATCCAAGGTTCTCCAAATATCGGAACCCTTAAGTAATTGGTGCAAGAATGATATTGGTGATATCTTGAGACCAACCCGGGTTTTACTTATTCTGCTGCTGGCCTCCCTCATTCTTGGTTGTGGAGGAGCAGGAGACGTGATAAAAAAGGTAGAAGAAAAGCACAAAGGGCTTTCCGACTACAGTGCAAGTGTTGAAGTGATAAACTCCATGACCGGGCATTCGTACACTGCCAATTTCTGGGTTAAAGGAGAGAAACAGAAGATTATCTATACCAGCCCTGCAAAAATTTCTGGAAGTATCCTCACCAACAACGGAAGCTGTGTATGGTACTACAACCCCTCGGAGAACAGAGCAATTTACGCCAAACCCACCGATGTTAGTATCAACTTTGACTACGGTGAGCTTTTCAGAAACATAGTCCAGAATTCCACAACCAAGGTTGAAAGGCATGGGGACGGTTACATTATAAGGGCAGCTCAGAGCAATAATGTAACTGTAGAGATTGACATAACAAAGGACTATTGGCCTTCTGAGATAAGGTGGCTTCTCAACGGTACTGAAGTTATAAAAATAGCTTACTTCAATTTCACATTTAACACCGGGATAAACGATAGCTTTTTCGAGTTCACGCCGCCAGAGAATGCAACAGTTTCAAGTATAGAAGACCTGAAACAGAGAATCGTCATTTTCACGAACATTACTGAGGCTGAAGATTCTGCAGGCTTTAAAGCATGTATTCCCGAATATGTGCCCACCAGCTTCAATCTGACAATTTCCGTACTCAAACCACTCAATGTCCTCGTGCTGACATACTCAAACAATACAGATGTACTCGAGGTGAAGGAGAGAACAGGTAATCCTGCAGAAATAAAGGGAGCTGAAGAGATTACGATCGGAAACAGAACTGCACACTTTCTTGATACGGGTTACGCCAGAGTAATCTCCTGGAGGGAGGGGGAGCTGGATATAACAATAACTACCACACTGAGCAAGACCGAGTTGATGAAGGTTGTGGAATCGTTCAAATGTGAATGACGTCAAATCCAAGGTTTTTTAGAATCCAGGCCACTCGCCTGTCTCTTTTTTTCCAGTCTTTTTCTCTGCTTGCAATCAGGATTCTGCCCTTCGAGTAGCACTCAATGAGCTTGCATAACCCGAAAAGATACTCCTTGCTCCTCATCGGGTTTTCCGGCTCAAGTTCTGCGATATAATTGTACTTTTCAATCTCGCCTTCTAAATCACACCCAATATCAACAACAGATGCTTCAAGCTTTTCTGCAATTTCGACAATTCTGGCAGGCGAGCCACCGGCAGTGTATACCTTCATATCGAGTAGAGCATTTCTAAGAGGAGAACAGAAAAAGTTATAGGGCAAAATAGAGCTGTTAAGTCCCTTAACCCATCCAAACCAGTAGACGATGTATCCATCACCAAACATCTCCTCATAGCGGGAGAACTGCTTCTTATTGTAGAGCCAGTGAGTCCTCGGATCTCCAAACAGAGCCTTGCTTTCAATCCACCTGACTTTCTTGCCTCTGACTTCTATCGGTTCATCAAAATAGAAATCCGGTGTTTTTTCAAATTCCTTCCTCAAAGCTTTCTCATCCCTGAATTCTATACCTCTCTCCTCAAGCCATCTCCTGATTATTTCCTCCCCCAGCTTTCCCCTCGCAAATTGATGCTTCACGGCAAGAGGAGAATAGATGAAATCGGTAAAAAGTGCATTCCAGACCTCTTCCTCGACACTGTTGGATTCGGCCCTTCCCGGATCCCTGAGTATTCTTCCGGTCTCGGCCTTTGAATAACCAAGGGCTTTTAGAAGGACTCTTACTCTCATAACCGGAGTTAGCTTCAGCCATGACGGGAAACTGCGTTCTTTATTCCAGAATGATGCTATCTCGTCCAGTCTTTCCACTGCCCGTGGATAGAACTTCTTTACAGTATCCACTTTTTTCTGAGACAGGACTGTGAAGAGCATGCCCCTCGGGTAGCCCGGCTGATTTAAGTCCCTGATACCTCTCAACCTTCTTCTTATCTCCTGAAATTTAGCAACGTCGATTATCATATCAAAACCTTAAACAGTAAACAAACAGTGTTCTCACTCTCCCGTATCTTAACCCGGCATACTTTGTGCTCATCTTGATGCTTACCCTCGCAAGCTTCTTTACCTTGGAGATTACGACCCTTGCCTCGTTGACATCAGGAACATAAATGTTATCATCCTCCACCTCAAAATCACCGCATACTTTTTCAACTATCTTTAAAATGTCTCCAACCCTGTCCCCAACATCTCCCCTCAACTGGATTATTGCGGGGTGCTTTACTCCTGTTTTGCTCACTTTCATCTGGCACTAACTATTTTAATCACATCGTTGTGCTTGAGCTCGTAATCTTCAGCAATTCTCATCTTTCTCTTTGCGTCGAGAGCATATATAAACCCCTCGCCGATTTCTGTATGTATCATATATGCGAGCTGTTTTGCTGTTGTTCCATTCTTCACGAGCATCGCATCCGGCAAGATATTGCCCTTGGAGTCTGTGAACTTGTTCTCATCTTCAACCGGATAAACCACAATGTAATCAAGCAGATCAAAGACGACAGTGTTTATGGCTTTCTGAACGCCTGTACCCCCATACTTCTCCATGAATTCTCTTATCATCCCAAGTGCCTTTTTCTGCTTTTCATTGAGCTCCCTAACCACTTCAAAGTCACTGTCACCGGGAATGTATTTAATATAACCGTTCTTCGCAGCCATTCGAAGCGTGAATTCAAATGCTGCAGAAGTGGGAATTACTATTTCATCGATGGAGAGAAGCTTTTTCACAAATTCTTCTGGGGCTTTGTCTGCCTTGTTTGCGGCAATGACGGCTCCCAGTCTTCTTCTTCTCAGCTCTCCCGCAAACCTCCTGAGCTCTTCATCACCGAATTCCATAACCTCACTTCCAACAGTTCTAAGTGCTTCTCTCACCTGCCACTCCTTAAAACCAAGACCGGCAAGCTGTTCGGTAATGTATCTGGCAGGATCTCTCTTCTCAAGATGGATTCTTCTGGCTATCCTGTCCCAGTTCCTCTTCAGAATCCCAAAAAGCCACATATCCAGCTCTCTGTAGAGAAACTCAACATCACTGCAAGGATCGTGCTCTCCAACGCCAATCTCGTTTCCTTCCTCGTCTGTTGAACCAGAAGCGTCAATAACATGAATTACAGCTTCGCTCTGCCTGAGGTTGTCCAGAAATTCGTTTCCCAGACCTCTCCCTCTGTGCGCTTCAGGCACGAGGCCGGCAACATCAATGAGCTTTACTGGGATGAATCTCCAGCCTTCAATGCAGTTATTGCATTCAATACCGAGTTCTCTGCATGCACACTCAACACGGACATGGGCAACACCCACGTTCGGTTCGATTGTTGTAAAGGGGTAACTGGCAATTTCAACGTCTGCAAGCGTTGCAGCCTTAAAAAAGGTTGATTTACCAGCATTCGGCTTTCCGGCGATACCTATCTCAATCAATAATACCACTCCTCTCGTATTCCCCTCTTTCTCTCGTCCCCATTATTCCAAGTTTTTTTACATTTAAGCGAAGAAAAGAAGCATATTCAGGAGTTATTTCCCCAATCCGCTCAAAGTAATTTATCACTTCAGTTGCCTCTTCTTCTGTTCTACACACCTCGAGGTGATCGAGAACTGTGGGTATTTTACTGCCTTCAAGTTCGTGAAAGAGGTTAGGAAACATCCTCCTGAACTTTTTCCTGTTCCATTCCATCTGCATCTCCTTCCGGTGTTTCTTTCGTTTCCTTTACTCTTTCTACCTTTTTCACTTTCCCCGTTTCCATCTTTACCTTCTCTACCTCTTTTTCCTCATCACTTTCTTCGCTCTCTTCTGGTTCTTCTTTTCTCAGCTTCTTCAGCACTTCCGCAACATCCACCTTTGGTTTTATCAGTACTCCAGCCCTGCCTATTATCGTGCCCTCAACAGCGCATTTCTCCTCCATGTATACCCTATCAGCTTTCACATGACCAAATACCTCGCTACCATTTACTATAAACACTGTCCTGCCTTCTATGGCCCCATGGATTCTGCTGCCGTCAACTACGATCTCCCTCCCCCTTAAACTGCCAAAGACTTCACTTCCCTCAACACTGATGTTCCTTGCTCTGATGTTGCCGAGAACCCTGCTTCCTACGATTTCGACATCGGTGTTCGTCTTTATCTGCTCAAGATTGAGAGTTGCGCCTTCAGGGATTATTAAGGGAGAGATAAACTCCTCTTCACCAAAGAGTTTTTCTGCCTCTTCCAGCCTGCCAAGACGCAGCAGTTCAAGCAGATAAAAGAAGACAAAAAGAATTACAGGAAGCGGGTCCTGAATTGTAATCAATCCCTTTGCTTCAAAACCTTCTTTTATCCTAACGTTTCTACCTATCTCCAGATTGCCAAAGACTGTAAGTTTTCCATCAATTGATGTAAACTCACCGATATAGGCGTCGCTCTTGCTGAGCACACTGCCTTTAATGTTACTCCACGCATCCAGCCTTACCTCCTCTCCTACAACATTCCCGTTTATGCTTGCCCTCTCTCCGGCTACAACCTTTCTCCCTATCACGCCATAACCGAGACTTGCTGAGGAGCAGATAATCACATCTCCCTCAACAACCAGATTACCTTCTTCAAACTTCGTATTTGCAGGAATTACAAGCCTATCAAGCTGCATATCTGCACCCTTTTCTTCCATCCTTCTCTGCACTCCTTTCTACAGTAGTCCTTCTTTCTTTAAAAGTTTGCCGCTATCCCTATCAAGCCCTGCTACACTGCTATACAATCCTTCACTAAAAAGAATTTCAGTGAAAAGGATATTTGATGTTTTGATATGCAAAACATGAAAAACTAAGCTCCAAACTTCTCCATTCTGTCTATCAGATCAAGAGCTATGTTCATTGCGTCTTTTCCCTGTATCCTGCACAGCCCGCCTTTATATGCTTCAAACTCCGAGAATGCTTTAACTTCATCAGTCCTCACGCCCTCATGCACTACTGCTATGGGTACGGGATCTCCTGTGTGCTCTCTGATGGCCACTGGCGTCGAATGGTCGGCGGTGAATATCATGCAAACCTCTGAGAAGTTCAGTTCAAGGAGGGGTCTAATAGCCATATCGAGGTTTTCTATAAACTCCTTTTTACCATCAAAGTCTCCATCATGGCCAAGTTCATCAGTTGCTTTGAAGTGAAGCAGTACAAAATCGTGTGTCTTCAGGGCATTTACAGCCGCTTCAACCTTCCCCCCAAGGTTAGTGTATCTATTGCCAGTCGCCCCTTCAACCTCTATTACATCCCCGCCAACTATCCTTCCAACACCCTTTATAAGCGTGGTTCCTGCAATAACAGCAAGCTTCATCCCGTACTTCTCTTCAAAGGATGGTACGTGAGGGCACATGCCAGCCCCCCTGAGCAGGATTGCATTTGCCTTCAGCAACCCCTTCTTTGCCCGCTCAGCATTGAGAGGGTGTGATTCAAGGATTCGATGACTCTGCTCCATGAATGAGTTGACTATCTCAGCAGTCTTCTCTGCTTCCCTGCTGCTGTCCAAAGCTTTGCACTTTAAAACCTTTGCCCCCATCTTATGTGGATCCGTATCTCCAATCCTGTCGGAGAGGTGCTCACCTCTGAGAACAAGGGCTCCTCTGTGTCCACTTCCCCTCCTCAATATGAATTCAACATCAAGCTCCACTCCCTTAATAACTGCTTTAACAAGTTCGTCCGTATCGCTTATTCTTCCAGCCCTCCTGTCCACAACAACCTTATCAAAAATGCTTCCTTCTCCCTCAACAGTCCCGAAGTTAACTCGAAACGCCACATCTCCCGGTTTTACGTCTATTCCTGTTCCTGCAGCTTCTATCGGACCTCTGCCGGAATAGTAACGGTGGGGATCATAGCCAAGCAGGGCTAAATGGGCGGTATCACTTCCAGGCCTTATACCCGGAGCGATTGTGTCCATAATCCCGTTAATACCAATTGCAGCAATTTTATCCATGTTCGGTTTTTTTGCAATGCTTAACGGTGTTTTTCCATCGACCGGTCTATCGGCAAGCCCGTCAACGATTACCATCAGAATTCGCTTCATGGTGTACTGTTTACACGGCGCTTTAAAATGTTTCTTTCAATGTGATCGAAAGTTGCACGCTGCAAATGGAAAATTTAAATACAAGCCGCCAGAGTTCGAGTATGGATGCAGTGGAGAAGAACAGAGAAAAAACACTTGAAGTTCTCAGGATACTTGAGGACAACGCAAGACTGAGCAGTGAGGAAATATCCGAAATGACCGGCTACACAGCTCAGGAGATTGAAGAAGTTATAAAGGGTGCGGAGGAGAAGAGTATTATACTAAAGTACAAAACTCTCGTTGACTGGGAGAAAGCTGGAGAAGAGATCGTTTACGCTGTTATAGATGTGAGAGTTACCCTCACAAGGGAGAAAAGCTACGATGATATAGCCAAGAGGATAGCCAAGTTTCCGGAAGTTCACGCAGTAAGGCTTGTAAGCGGTGATTACGATTTTCAGGTTGTCGTGAAGGGAAAGAGTCTCAAGGAAGTGGCTTTCTTCGTTGCAGAAAAGATCTCAACAATTCCTGAAGTTCTCACAACTGTAACTCACTTCGTGCTGAGAAGCTACAAGGAAGAGGGTGTTTTGCTCTTCAGCGACGAGGAGGACAGGAGGCTCGCAATTGTCCCATGAGAGGGTTTCGAGAAGGGTTCAGGGGTTAAAGCCCTCTGGCATAAGGAGATTTTTCGAGCTGATAATCGGGAGAGATGACGTCATCAGTCTTGGCGTGGGTGAACCAGATTTTGCGGTTCCTTGGAGAATAAGGGAAGAGATAATATATGCTCTCGAGAAGGGGATGACATCCTATACATCGAATTTTGGCCTGAAAGAGTTGAGAGAGGCAATTTCAGAATACTACAGGAAGTTCGGGGTTGAGTGCGATGCAAAAAACGTGCTCGTCACAACTGGTGTGAGTGAGGGTGTGGACATAGCTCTGAGGGCGATTCTGAATGAAGGTGATGGTGTTCTCATCCCTGAGCCGTGCTACGTGTCCTACTCACCCCTTACGTCTCTCACCGGAGGAGAGGCTGTTGCGATTCCCACTACCCCGAATTTCAGGCCAAGTTACGAGCTTATAAACGAGTATGCGAGACTTACAAAACCGAGAGCCATCGTCATCAACTACCCCAACAACCCCACAGGCGTGAGCTATTCGAAGAAGGAGCTTGAAGAGATTGCAGATGCTGCAATTGAGCACGACATGATTGTAATTTCAGATGAAATTTATGCAGAACTGAGTTACACCTTCAAGCACATATCCATCGCATCGCTTAATGGCATGCAAGAAAGGACGATCATTCTGAACGGCTTTTCAAAGGCATTCGCAATGACGGGCTTGAGGATTGGTTACGCTATTGCTCCTGCAGACATACTGGAAGGTATGCTCAAAATCCACCAGTACTGCATGCTCTGTGCCCCCGTTACGGCTCAGATTGGAGCTCTCGAAGCGCTGAGAAATGGCGAAGACGAACTCGAGAAGATGCGAGCCGAGTACATCAGGCGCAGAAACTTCTTCGTAAAAAGGATCAGAAAGGTGCTCGACATTAAAATGCCAGACGGGGCATTTTACGCATTTCCAAGTATCAAATCAGCAGGACTGAGCAGCGAAGAGTTTGCAGAAAGGCTGCTGTTCGAGAAAAATGTTGCAGTCGTTCCGGGAAACGCATTCGGGGAGTGCGGAGAAGGATATATCAGGTGTGCGTATGCAGTAGATATGGAGAAGCTGAGGGATGCAGCAGACAGGATCGTGGAGTTCGTTGAGGGGCTTTGATTCTAACTTTTGCCACCTCATTCTTTACCAAATTTATAAAAATTTTTAATGTCCAGTTGGCAGTGTCAAAACAACCTATGCAGCCCGCGATAGACACAACTTGCATATAAGATTAAAATATAATTAAGATAGTTTTTACTTTTTACTTCCAGTGCTGTTATCCGCATTGTCTGGTTAGGGGAAAATTTCGAAAGGTTGAAAAGCTTTACCAGCCTGTATGTCAATGTCCCCTCTACTACTTTAGCTCCTTCAGGCGGAGTGAGTTCGAATTCTCTATCGTAACACTTCCGTTGATGACGACTGTTGAGTTCTTGACTCCATCTTCCACTTATCAGGCTTCTTGTACCAGAACTTTTGTTCTATAACGTACTTTTTACCACCAAGTTCCGTCGTCGTAACCACTATTCCTTTCATGTCCTCGATTTTCTCGTATTTCTTCTGCACCTGATTCATTACCTGCTCCACCTTTTCTTAACAGATCTGAAAGTATAGCAATGTAAATCTTCAAGCTAAATGCTTCTTTCCCTAATTTTATTACATCCTCTATTATCGATCTCATAGTCTTTAGATCTCCTTTAATCCTTTAAACAACTCGTTAACTTTTCAACATCACTGAAACTTTTCACCGTTTTCTTTCATATCACAAGCCTGCTCGTGTATGTGTGCACGAGTACACAAATCTTGCCGAGTCAAAATCTACCGTCAGACACCGTCCTCCTCGCCTCGCGCACCCTCTTTTCAAGCCAGCCAGCCCTTGCATCGCTATGGCAGTCGAATTCAGGAACGTAAGGCTTGATATCGAGCAGAGGAGTGCCGTCAACGATGTCAACGTCCAGAATGCGCAGTATGTTACCATCCACCTCTTTCAACCTCACAATCGACAGGCCTACAGGGTTCGGTCTCCTTGGTGCCCTCGTCGCGAACACTCCACGAAGTCTGTCATCGAGGAACGGCCTGACAAGAAGACTGTATCCCTCAGAGAGGTGAAGGTGGTAGATGAGGAAGATGTGGGAGAAGCCCTCGATGTCCTTCAAACCCTCAGTATACCTGGAAAAGAGCTCAATATATCCTTCCACATCCCTCGCAAAAGCCGGCTGAATCGGCACACCCTCCTTCGACCTGAAGGGAGAATGAATGATGCCTACAGGTTTGTAAACAATCTGCATGGCAAAAGTTTGTCGGAGTGTTTTAAATTCTTTTGAATATTCCGTTTGCTCTGCCAACATTTCTCTACTGTATCCGATTCAATTCTTCCACAATCTTGGGTAAACATCGTTTACCCAATTTCGAATGCTATAATTATAATTAGTAAGAATATTAATCCCAAAGCTGTGCTTGACTTGGTACAGGCATCCAGAGATTACAGATACACCCAAGATAAAATTTAATACCACCGTGCCAGCAACCCACAATGAATTGTATGGAAATCGTAAAGCGTGAAGCTGTTGTTTTACCCTTTTTAATCTTGCTTATCATATTATCAACTCTCATCCCTCATAGAGCAGAGGAGTACCTCACTTTCGTTGACTGGAGAACAATTACAGCTCTTGCAGGACTGCTTATTGTTGCAACGGGCATGGAAGAGAGTGGCTTTTTCAATGCTGCTTCGAAGAGAATTCTTCGTCTGAGATCGAGACGGAGGCTTGCTATATCATTAATTCTACTCACGGCATTTCTTTCAACTTTCCTAACAAACGATGTAGCTCTGTTCATAGTTGTGCCCTCCACACTGAGCCTTCCGTGCGAAGTAGAAGAGACCTGCAGGTTCGTCGTCTTTGAAGCAATGGCCGCAAACGCAGGTTCTACGCTAACACCCATCGGTAATCCCCAGAATTTATTTTTATGGCACCACTGGGGTATCTCTTTCCTCGATTTTGTAACGAAGATGTTTCCCGTTTCTGCCGTTTTGATGCTCTTGCTTCTCATTCTCGCAGCGTTCGTTTTCAAAGACTCCTGCTTGTACAGCGAAGTCAACGACAAAGAAATCAAAGGAAGACTTGCAACCCTTTCTTTAATTCTAATGCTTGTATACATAATCGCACTGGATGCTGGACGTGCAACGTACATTCTCCCGCTGCTCGTTGTCGTTTATGCTATTCCATACAGAAACGTGCTCAGAAAAGTGGACTGGATGCTGTTGCTGGTCTTCGCTGTGATGTTCATAGACTTTCACCTGCTCTCTGAGATTGAGCCAGTATCACGGCTCGTACATTCGTTCAGCTTAACAGCCGGCAATGTGTTTGTTCTGTCGATTCTCACATCGCAGATAATGAGTAACGTTCCTGCAGCAATATTTCTATCCAAGTTCACACACAACTGGCTTGCAGTAGCGTACGGCGTGAACGTTGGTGGTAATGGCTTGTTTGCGGCCTCTCTTGCAAATATAATTGCTTTAAGAATGGCTAAAAACAGAAAGATCTGGATTTACTTTCACAAGTACTCTATTGTGTATCTGCTGTTAACTTCTGCTCTGACCTGCATCCTATTCTTCTAAAATTTCTTCTAAAATCAGAGGTACATCGCATCCACGTCTCCCTTTCTGTCGAACTCATGATGGAGATTCCATATAACGTATAGTTTGCACTTGAATATTTCCCGCAACGCCTCAAAGAGCTTCGGCTTCGTCAGTTCCTCCAGATAGATCGGTATGGAAAAGTCTATCCTCTGCACATTTTCAGCATCAGGCATCATTCTGAATTCTGCCTTTCTGAAAAGCAAGTCCATCTTCCATTTGTGGATTAAATTCCTCTTCTTATCGGCAGGAAGAGAGTGTAAGGCTCTGTAATGATTTTCAGCAAGAACCAATCCGCTTATGATCAGAACAATATTCTTCCCCTTCGGCTTGATTATGTCAGTAACCTGCCTGGAATCCGGTGGAAACTCAACAACATAGTGCCATTCCGCAACTTCATCGGGAAGTTCTGACTTGAAAATTCCCTCCTCAACGAGCCAGTTTTTCACGTCCATAGCGCAACTCTGATGTGATAAATAAAAGCTTTGGGGCGAAAAAGTAAAAGAGCCTGAGATATAACCAACTCTATGGAGGAGGTCGGAAGGGTCACACACTACTTCAGCCGGATAGGTGTTGCAGCCATCGTCCTATCGTCCTCCTTAAAGTTAGGGGACAAAATCAGGATAAAGGGAAAAACAACAGATTTTGAGCAGGTTGTGGAATCAATGGAGATAGAACACCGGCCTGTAGAACATGCGGTTGCAGGAGACATCGTTGGCATCAGGGTCAGAGAAAAGGTGAGGCCAAAGGATGTGGTTTACCGCCTTTGAATTCTCAAGACATAGAGCTCTTCGAAGAACAGTTTTCTCCTGCCAGCAATACTGTAAGTGTAACCCATCCGCCTTATTTCCTCAAAAATGGACTTATTAAGCGAGGAGACTACAAGAAGTATTCTTCCGCTCTCTGCAAGAACATCCTTAACTTCATCAAGAAATCTAACCATAACCTCTACACCATTTTTTCCTCCATTCACGGCCTTTTCAAGCCAGCCTCCTTTTTTCTCTTCCTCGCTCAACTCGAGATACGGAGGATTGAAGAGTACAAGTGTGAACTTCTTTTTTATTCCTCTGCAAAGGTCCGTTCTTACAGTATCTATCCCCTTACTTTTCGATTCTTTCACTGCATGGGGCGAAATATCAGTTGCCACAAGGAATTTGCACAGACCCTTAATTCTTTCCGAGACAAAGCCGCTTCCAACACCTACTTCAAGTACCTCGTCGTCCAGACTTATCTCCCTCATAGCAACCTCAAGCAGCAGCTCAGAGTCCTCTGACGGCGGATAGACCTCCATTTTATACCAGCCTCATAAGGGGATATCCTGCATCCTCGTCCCATTTCAGAATCGCTACAGCCTTCTTACCTTCAAGCTCAACGCATACCCTTGCATACAGCATTTCTGGACTTAAAGAAGTGTACCCGAATGATGATACAGCATTTCTCAGCTTTTCTCTATCTATTCTGACCTCTGCTTCCACAACATACGGCTGAAGTTTCATGCAGCTCTCCATTGCCTTTTCGAGCAGCTCAGCATTGGATTCATTAACAGGGGCTCCTACAAACTGGTGAAAAACAGCCGCAAGCTTTATTCCCGCCTCAAACTCAGCTTCACCACACATACTCCTTCTTCCCCCATATCGGGCTGAGAACGTAGAGTACAACTGCAAAAAAGACAGCATAAGCTGCATCAGTTATAAAAAACGATGCGGTTATAATCGCCGCTCCAATTGTGAGAAGTCTGTAGTCCTTAACTCTCAAATATCTGATGTCACTTACCATCAAAAGAGATGAGAGCAGTGCAAGAATGCAAACGAGCTGATTGCTAAATCCGAGCAGAATTGCAGGAGAGACAAGAAGTGCTGATGCTGTAACTGGCAGACCAACGAAATATTCTACTCCAAGAACGTTAAACCTGGCAAGCCTTAAAGCAGAGGTAATTGCATAAAAGCACGCAATTGCAGGATTGTACGGGGCGATGAAAAAAGCAGGAAAAACTCCAAAAGAGGTGAGGTCTGCAAGAGAATCAAGCTCTTTTCCGAGTTTTCCGGCAGATTTTCCAGCAATAATGCCGTCAATTCCGTCGAAAATGGCTGCAACAAAAACAAAGGAGAGATTGTGAGTGCAAATGCCATAAAATCCGGCAAACAGGTTAAGAAGACTAAATACGTCCGCAAATTTCACTTCTCGCAGTATGCTGAACATGATTTCACCGCCACAGTCTCTCCGGCCTTAACTTTTTCCCCCACTTTTCTTACAAATTCATAGCCTTCAGGTATCTCAATGACAGTACGTGATCCAAACTTGATGATGCCTATCCTCTGCCCTTTTCTTACAATATCCCCTGCACCGATATAGCAGACTATGCGTCTTGCAAGAAAACCGGCCACCTGTACAACCTTGAACACTCCATCTTCCGCCTCAATAAGTATCTCGTTTCTCTCAGCCCTGTCGTTTCTCCTGTACGCTGGAGGGAAAACTCCCTTCATGTATCTCGTTCTAAGAACAACCCCGGCAACTGGAGAGCGGTTAATGTGGCAGTCAAATGGTCCCATAAATATCTCCATTCTCCTGCCATGGATATAATCTATTTTACCATCTGCGGGAGCGACAACTCCTTCCTGTATCTCCCTCGGCGGGTCTCTGAAGAAGAAAAGAGTGAAAGCAATGATAAGAGTGACGAGGATGCCAAGGTGCGGTGAGTAGCCAAAAAATAATACTGCCAAAGCCCCCTCAACCACCACAAGCCTCAAGCAGCTTCTCTCAATCATCTTCCCACCATAGCTTCTTTCATAGCTTCTTTTAGAGAAAATATAAGCTCTTCGAGTTCCGGCAAAAACCTGAAAACTGCAAAAGATATCAGAATGAGTGCAATCGTTGCCAGAACTTTCGAAATCACATGATGGGCTATGTAAAAGCTGTTTTCCCCGAACCAGCTATAAGCATAACTTGCCGCAACGAAAACGTTCCTGAGCAAATTGAGAATGTATATGACGGGAACTGAGACGGCAAAGGCTTTGAGTTTTCTCTTCCATTCAGCCCTCAAGCCCATCGTTGCACCAAAGAAAAGAGCCATGCTTTCAATTCCCGTACATGCAAGTACTATCTCAACTTTTCTGGAGTTGGCGTAAACGTGAAATCCATCACTGGTCATCTTAAAACCAAGTATAGAGCCTATAAACGCAGTTTGAGATGAAACTATGGCGATCAGTATCCTGCCAAGGGATGTAAGGGCGAAGAGGAAGTATGCGATGATTGCAAGAACAGAGAAACCTGTAACTTCAACAAAAACACTACTGTTCTTCCTCAAAATAGAAATTGCCAAGCCTGCAAAGAAGAAGAATGCAAGAAACGAAATAATTACGTTGTAGTAATCTGATATAGACAGGTAGTACGGTATCTTGAGCAACCACACAAGAGAGAATGCCAGCCATGCAAGGGCTCCAGCCACTTTCAGTTCTGAGAGAATATAGGCCAGCATGAGCACAATGGAGAGCACCACAAGGATACCCGATAAAGCCATGTCTGGCAGCATAATTATGCTGTATATAACTTTGCCTCCAAAAGTATAAATGCATCCCGGGAGGAGGTTGAATGTGTACGATATCCATATACACTCCCGTTACTCGGATGGAGAGGCAGAGGTAGGCGAAATAGCAAGAAGAGCTAAGGAAAGAGGGCTCAAGGTCATAGCCATAACCGATCACTCCATAGAACACCCGTTGGGGCTGTCGGAGGGAAAAGCAAAGAGGAGGCAGGAAGAAATAGATGCTGCAAGGTCAAGATACGATATTGAAATCCTGAGTGGCGTTGAGTGCGGAATAGGAGGCGATGGCGAGATAGCCATGCCTGACTTCGAGTTCGATGTCGTGATCGCATCAATTCACGAATGCCTGCCTCCGGAGGAGTACTACAGAAGAATAGAGTTATGCATCAAGAAGTACGAGTTTGATATTCTCGGCCACTTTCACTCAAACATCTTCAACAGCTACGAAAGAATTCCTGAGAAAGATGCAGAAATTCTTGATATGCTTGCAGAGCATGATATCGCCCTGGAGATCAATACAGCCCATAGAGCGCCCCCTCTTGACCTGCTCAATCCAGAGAAAAAGCTGAAGTATTCAATCGGCAGTGATGCACACACACTTTCGAGGGTTGGTGATATTGACTGGGCTCTCAAAACTGCAAGAGGACTAAGGGGCTGGAGGTTTTTGCTTTGAAATGCATAACACTGACAGTTGATGCAATAATACCCTACAGAGGTAAAATCGTGCTGGTAAAAAGAAAGAACGAGCCCTTCAGGGGTTGCTATGCCCTGCCCGGAGGAATAGTTGAATATGGAGAGAGCGTTGAAAGTGCTGTCCTGAGAGAGACAAAAGAAGAAACGGGAATTGACGGAAAGATTTATAAGCTTGTTGGCGTTTATTCTAAGCCCAATCGGGATCCGAGAGGACATTTTGTATCCGTGTGCTTTATAGTAGTGCCCGAGAAGGGAGAGCTTAAAGCGGGGAGCGATGCAGAGGATGTCGCTTTGTTCTCCATTGACTCCCTGCCAAAACTTGCGTTCGACCATGAAAAAATGATAAAAGATGCGGAGGCGATGCTGTATGGAATTCTGTCCGAAATGTAAATCAATTATGATATATCAGGGAAATAAAGTGATATGCAGAAAATGTGGATATGAGAAAGAATGCAGTGATGAAGATAAAGAAGATATTATGATAGTGGCAAAGAGAAATGAGGAGGAGGTTCCGGTCATAGAGGGAGAGGACATAAAGGTTCTCCCAACAACAAATGCAATCTGCCCGGCATGTGGGAATAGAGAAGCATACTGGTGGCTAAGGCAGCTCAGGGCTGCAGATGAGAGTGAAGTACGCTTCTTCCGCTGTACGAAGTGCGGCAAGACCTGGCGAGAATATGATTAATCGAATTGTATTATACGAACATGAATATATGCAGAAATCGAGGTATGGGTAAGGTATATATGCATCTCAAATATGCATCTCAAAAAAGCTCCGAAAGGTGATGCTCATGGCAAGAATGCATGCAAGAAGAAGAGGTAGCTCGGGATCGAAAAGAGTTTACAGAGATGCACCACCTGAATGGGTGGAGTTGAGCGCTGAGGAGATTGAGAAGAAGGTAATCGAGCTCTTTAATGAAGGTTACGAACCCAGTATGATAGGTATGATTCTCCGTGACAGATACGGGATTCCATCCATAAGGCAGATAACCGGCAAGAGAATACTGCAGATCCTGAAAGAGAAGGGTGCAGATATCTCTCTACCAGAGGACCTCAAGTCACTTATCAAGAAAGCTATAAAGCTCAGACAGCATGTTTCAGTTCACAAAAAGGATTACCACAATATGAGGGGGTTAAGGCTCACCGAGGCAAAAATATGGAGGCTTTCCAATTATTATAAAGAGAAAAAAGTTCTACCTGCAGACTGGAAGTACGACCCAAACAAGCTCCGCATTGCCCTCAGCAAGTAGTTTCAACCTTTTCAGCCAGCTTTTCACTTTCTGCTGGTTAACATTCAATAGACAGAATAAAAGTTAATCTAAGGCTAAATCTCAAAAAGCTCGAGAGACGTTGCATTTCTCATGCTCCTGTCCACAACAGAGAGAGCTTCGAGCCTGTAATCCTCAAGCAAAGACCGCTTTATCGGCTCTATTGGAACATCAAGCCTGATTTCCCTCGTTCTTCCGTATCGACCCTTTGATATCACTATTGAGTTAATTATACCCAGCATGTCCAGTTCAGATATCAAATCGCTCACTCTCCGCTGTGTCAGGCAGTCAAGATTGAGCTTTCTGCACAGAGTTCTGTATATTGCATAAACCTCCCCGGTAGTGAATTTTCTCATCCCGGATTCTGCCAGTACGATCATACCAAACAGCAGAACTTTGCTCTGCGTAGGCATGGTTCTTACAGCTTCCACAACATGATCCGTTTCTATTTTTCTCACAGCCTTTTTTACATGTTCTCTTGTTATCCTTCCGGTATTTTCTTTTTCAGCAATTTCCCCACTTACTCTAAGCAAATCAAGAGCTTTTCTTGCATCTCCATGCTCCTGAGCTGCCAGAGCTGCGCAGTAAGGAATTACATCGTCATCGATTACACCCTCATACAGAGCGAGTTCCGCCCTCTGCTCCAGTATGTCCTGCAATTGTTCCGCATTATAAGGAGGAAATATCAGCTCTTCCTCACTTAATGAGCTTAAAACTCTCGGATCCAGAAAACTCTTGAACTTCAGGTCGTTTGAGATTCCAATTATGCTCACTCTCGCATTCTTCAGCTCCGCATTGATGCGGGAGAGATTGTACAGTACATCATCGCCCTTTTTTACCAGCTTGTCTATCTCGTCAAGTACTATAACTATTGTCTGATCTCTGGAATCGATTGCACTTCTGACCTCCTCATATACCTGATCCGTAGGCCATCCGGTCATGGGCACATTTCTGCCAAGTACCTTTGCAAGAGTTGCAAGAACCCTATACTGCGTATCTATCAGCTCACAGTTGAGGTAATGCACATAGCAATGTACCTTGAGCTTTCTGCTCATTTCCTCAAGCTGTTTGCCCACAAATTTCACCGTAGCTGTTTTTCCTGTCCCGGTCTTTCCGTAAATGAGTGCATTTGACGGTGTTTCACCCTTCAGAGCTGGAACAAGTATTGAAGCGAGGCTTTCGATCTGCTCATTTCTGTGCGGGAGGTAACCAGGTGTGTATGAGTGTCTCAACACGTCTCTGTTGCGGAAAATTTTTGGAGATGCTATTAAAGACTCGAAGACATTCTGCATAATCAATCACCTTAACACTGATGCATCCAGAAGACACTTTAAGAACTTTACCATTCCCGCCTAAATTTATTTATATGGAATAAATAACGTCCAGAAAAGTTTTATCTCATAAACTCATAATTAATAAGATGTTACAAGTGTGTTGATTGAGTATTGTGATAATAATAGCGCTTTACTTCCACTGGAGTTGCTGACGACAGGTTATGTAAAGCACTTGCTACGGCATGTCTTTTAAAACCTATCAGGAGTTCCCGAGAATGGAGATCAAGAGCTTAAACTGTCCTGTCGCATAATCGGAGTTCTCAGCCGGATGCGCACTTTTCTGTCTCCGGGTAAACAACATGCAGCTAAACAAAAATAAAGCATGCAGAGCTTCATTCTCCCCTCTGAATTTTTGCATGTGCCCCAACTATCGAGCCACTGAGATCGATGTTTCTTATCTCACAGTTTTCATCAATTATACTCCTCCACACCTTCGTCCTCTTCAAAACAACGCTATCGAAGACGACGCTCTCGCATATATCTGAATTTTTAATCAGACAGTTTCTACCGATGTAGGTATATGGGCCGACTATGGAGCGCCCGATAATTCTCACACCCCTCTCAATCGTGACAGGTTCTATAATCTTGGCTGCTTCGTCCACTTCAACCGCTTCAACGCTGTTTTCTATAACAGACCTCAGAGCCATAATATATGAATCGGGACTTCCAATATCGTACCAGTTTCCCTGAAAGGTATATCCGTAAAGCTCGTCCCTCTGGCAGAGCCAGCTTATGAAGTCGCCAACGTTATCCGCTCTTTCACCCCCTGCATATTCAGAAAGCATCTCACAAACGGATACCGGGAAGGCATATATCCCCACTCCAACAATGGTTGATTGCGGGTTTGCAGGTTTTTCGGTAAATTTAACTATCTTAGAGTTTTCCAGCTCTGCAACTCCATACCTCTTCGCCATTTCAAGGTCTTTTACATCATAAAGGCCAGTCAGGGGCTTCTTTTTTTCTCGATAAAAGCTAACAAACTCATCAAGGGTGAAGGAGAACAAGTTATCCCCGGCGACAACAAGAACTTCATCGTTCAGTACCGAGGCGACCTCAGCAAGAGCTCTTACCGCCCCGAGCTTCTCCTCTTCACGGGTACTCTCTTCAATAAAAAGCTCAACGTCCTTTCCATTGGCCCACTTCCTGAATTCCGGCTCAAACCTGCGATTTGTCGAAATGATAACGGGGCCGAAATTCCCGACCTTCTCGTAGATTATGTCAATAATTTTCTTTTTTCCAACCGGAAGTAACGGTTTTGCCTTTGTCTTTGTTATAGGCCACAGCCGAGTTGCATAACCACCGGCCATGATTACAACTTTCATAAATACTGGTGTATTTTGGCAGACTTAAACCTTTGCGCTTTGCAGGATGGCGGCAAAGTCCTCTGGTGATAACTCTTCCGGACGGAAGTTTTCAAATTTCTCGGGCACGGTGAGAGATATGCCCTCCTTAGCAGTCCATTCTCTAACTATCTTCCCAAACTTTTTTCTCCTCTTTGAAAAGCAGAAACGGATGAAGTTTTCAAAAAGCTCAACATTTTCAACCTCAATTTCCGGTTTTTTGACCAGCATGACGATTGCGGAGTTAACAGAGGGGACTGGCTTAAACGCTCTTCTATCAACAATTTCGAGTACTTTTGGCGTTGCGTATGCTCTTATGGCAACGCTCAGCCTTCCGTATTTTCTCCCTCTGCGTGCAACGAGCCTTTCTGCAAATTCTTTCTGGTACGTAACAACAGCTATTTTGAAATCATGTTTGAGTAGCTTGAATGTGAGGGGTGAGGATATTGAGTAAGGTATGTTCGAGACAAATTTGTTAAAGGGCGGAAAATCGACCTTCAAAGCATCTCCATGAATGAGAACAAAGCGTTCTTCTTCAATTTCCTTCCTAAATTTTTTTTCAAGCAGGTCAACAAACCTCGCATCGACTTCTATTCCACAGACTTTCCCTGCCTTTTCAAGGAGTGAAGAAGTAAGCACACCCGTACCGCACCCAACCTCGAGTACGGTATCATCACGACAGATTGATGCATACTCTGTAATTCTTCTGGCTACCGCCTTCGCCACTATATACTGGCCTTTCGACCTGAAAAGCTTCATACGGTAAACAGCTTGTACTTTGCATTTGGGTTCCGAAGTTCGTATATTATTCTATTTACTATGAGCTTCTCGGGTTTTTGCAGACCTTTAACTCTTGCGGCTATATCCTCAAAACTCCTGAATGGATTGTTTTTTCTCTCATCCAGTATTGCCCACATTGTCTTTTTTCCCACGCCGGGCAGGAGTTCGAGCTGATGAAGCCGGGTTGTAATTGGCTCCGCCTTATTGAAGAAATCAACATACCTCTGCTCGTTCTGCTTCACCATGTATTCAAGCACGTATGGAATCTCTGATTTCGCAGCGGGAGTCAGATCATCAAATCTCAGCTTTCTCTTAATTTTATGAACAATATCACGCTCACCCTTTCCTATATAAAGCCTGTCCATCACAAGAGGTGAGGAGCCCTTCTTGAGACTTATTTCAAGCAGCGTGAAATACTTCTCACCGACAACCTGAGCGAGAGGCTCACGCCTGTGAATCGGTCTTCTATCATCCGGATGACCGTAAGGCATGAAATCGAGAACGTAAGCATAATCTTCAAGCTTTCCCTTTAACTTCTCTCTTCTTTCCTCCATTGTAAGACCCCTTCAAATAGAAAAAACAGCAATTATATTAATTTTTTCAAACTACCTGTATTTGTCTATTACCTCCAGAATCTCCTGTATCTGCTCCGGAGTCAGGGTAAAGCGCTCTTTTGCAAAAATGGTTCTTATTTCGTCGGGAGTTCTTGGCATTATATCAACCAGCTTTATAGCCATCTCTCTTCTTCCAATCGCATCCATAGATTCGAGCTCTTTAACAAGCTTTTTTGCTTCTTCAGGTTTAAGTTTAGAAAAAGTCCGAAGGTGCTTCAAAGCTCTTCTGGTCTCAAAAAGTAACTCAGCACTTTTTTTCCTCTCCTCAGCTATTTTCTCCATTATCTCCTTCGCTTCGGGTATTGTGATATACTCAAAATCCTTAACTTCCTTAAATGTCATACTATCACTTTCAAGCTCAACTATTTCAAATGCTCGGGTCTCGTAATGATGGTTTTATATTTCTCACCATCTCTCACCTCAACGAGGTAGGCTCTGCCCCTCCGGCCAATGACTCTGCCTGTTCTTCCCTGAAAACGGGGATGAGGCATTCCCCTGTGAACTGCAGGTTCTATATCTATGTGAACATACTGACCAACTTCAAATGTCTGAAGAGATTTCCAGATTCTTACTCCCTTTTCCCTGATTCCTTTTTTCAGCTTTCTTCCAGACCTGAATCTGAAACCATGAGACTTCCAGCCCATTCTAAACACCTCTTGCTTAAATTATCAAAACTTCTGATCGATGCCACCCTCTACTCTGACTACATCGAGCTTAGCAACCCTCGCTTGGCTATTTAAAACTTCCGACAGGCTTGGCTTTGTCCTTCCCTCGTCTCCACTTACAAATTCCTTTATATACAAACCGCTTTCCGCCTCGATCTCAATTACCGCTTTTTTATTTCGATGTACAAGCAGTCTGATGCTGTATGTTCTTCTTTTCCTTAAAAGCTTTGCCCTTCTGTGCTCAACCCTCTTTGGAGTGTACTGCTCTATAACTCTATTCCCAAGTTCTTTAAGAGCGTTTTCAAGTTCCTCGCTGCTAATCTCCCTCTCAAATTCAACCACAGCTCTGTATGTCTTTCTGAACTTTCCGCTCTTTATGTATTTCACATCTTCTGCTCCAGCAAGCTTCAGGCAGCAAACAACCACCTTTCCTCCTGCTTCCCTGTTGATGGCCATTTCAATCTCCCTGAGATTTAGCCGCCTTCTTCTCGGCTCTCTGACCTCGATTATGAATGGCCTCCCATTTCCAAGCATTCTTGCATCAATGTCCTCTCTACCGGCCCCATGCATAATAGCAGAACTTCCTCCAGCCACCTTCATACACGGCTCCGCTATGAGTTCTTCCACTGAAGTTGCATATCTCTTTCCCGTAAATCCACATTCTTTGCAGCCCTCTCCTCCACATGAAGAACAAAGCCACCTCGTTTGAGGAATGCCTCTGATCCTTTTCTTATATCTTCCGTATATAAAGAGGGGTGAAATCCGGAAGGTGTAGTTTTCTTTTTCAACGTTATAGATTATTGTAACGTCAGCATCGTAAGCAAACTTCTTTCCGGAAATCCTTGCAATTTCCCGGGACAGTTCCCGGTTAAACTGAAACTTCAGGCTCTTCTCTTCTCCAACTCCGTACTTCTCGAATATATACTCCTCAAGAGCTTTTACGCTTCCTTCAAGTCTGCATCCAACGTTAAATGTTTCGAACTCATAATCTTTCAGGTTTTCAAGGATTTTGCCTGCTATTTTTTCCATTTTCCAAAGCAGACCGGAGCAGAGCATGCACTCAACGCTTTCAACTTCCTTTGATTCTACTCCAAGTCTTTCGATGCATTTTCTGCACAACTCAAGCACCAGAAGGCGTAGACGGGAGGTTATAAAAAATTAGTACTTCATGTCCGACAGTAACTTCAGTATCTCGTACTTCAGTCCCGTATCTCGTGGGCTACAACTTCAATCCCCAACAGAAAAGTTTTTGTACTTTGGGCAATTATAATTGTAGTAATAATGGCGGATGGCGGAAGGTGCATAAACCTACAAGAAGCGAAGCCTATGGGCTTACGAACAGGAATGCACGAATGGAGATGTCGGAGGAAGTTCTGGTGACAGGAAAAGTCATCCGAATAGGAAGAAGAACCAGCAGAATACGGTAGTGGGAAGAAAAGGTTGGAGAGGTTGCATGAGTGTAAATATAACAGATACTGCGATTGCTGGAAGAGGAGGAGATGAGTTAAACAAACAGCTCAGAATACTCAACAGTATCCTCAGACATGATCTGAAAAACACGCTTACAACAGCAAGGCTGTGTCTCGAAATGCTCAAAGAGAGAGCCCCTCATGAGCTCGCTGAAAGACTTGAAATACAGCTCGAGAAGGCATTTGACATAATTGAAGATATCAAACACGCTGAAATAATGCTCAACTCGGGGGAGCTCCATCCAGTAAATTTGGGAGAGGTTGTAAGAGACGTCGCATCATCCTTCGGTATCGAGTGCAACGTTCCAGATGTCTGCGTTCTTGCTGATTCTGCAATAAAATCCGTCGTTTACAACCTGATTCACAACGCTGTTATTCACAACGACGAGGTTGATATAAAGGTTACCATAAGAAGACGCAGGAACTGGGTGGAGCTCAGGGTTGCGGATGATGGAAGAGGGATACCAGATGAGTTAAAGCAAGTGATTTTCGAAGAAGGTTTTAAAGGAGATACCGGCAGAACCGGACTCGGGTTGTACCTTGTGAGAGAGACTGTAAAGAGATACGGGGGAACAGTGTACGTTGAAGATAATAAGCCAAAGGGCAGTGTTTTTGTAGTCAAATTCAGGGCCTGCTGACTCTATCAAACCTGACTCTATCAAGCTCACTGTGGACTACAACAATACACTGGTCAGCCTGAAGACTTATTGGAGCGACTCTCACAACCCTCCAGGCTCTTTTCAGCACCTCATTTTCATCGTTTTCAGCAAGACCGAGGTGGTCGCCCAGAACAAATAGGCAGTTCTCAAGATCCGGTGCAATACACCTTATGTCCTCTCCGTCTTCTCTGAGATAAACGATTTTACAGGATGTGCTATCCAGTACCTCTGTTAAACATCTTCTTGCTACATAAACACCTGGACTGCTCTTTCTCCACTCTTTCCCGGCTTTAACTCCAAGAGCTTTTCTGATTATCCCTGCTATATTCCTCTCATCCGGCGCCATGTACCTGACCTCACTTCCTCTGATAAGTATGGTCTTTGGGGGATCAGGCTCGCCGAGAAGGACAAGATATACTTCCACATCCTTTCTTATGCCGTGCGATATAAAGAGAGCCTGTGCTACACATCTGCAAAGGACGTCCATTCTACCAGCCCCCGGTAAATCGTTGAGGTTAAAGGGGGCAGTCGTAGTTCTATTCCCAACAACAAGGAAAGCCCTCATCACTCGAGAAATGGTCTCGACATTACGTAAATTTTTGCAAGGACATAGAACACAACCAATGCCGCCATGAGTATTGAGAGACAGCATACACTGCTTTCAAAGTAACTTCCAAGAACGCTTAGCCCTATGAGATACACTACGATATATGAACATGAGATAACATCTTCAGACCCATTTGGGAAGAACCCCGTTTTTAGCTTTCTCACATTGAAAACGACATAGAAGATTATGAAAGCCACAGGGAAAGTAACAATCCCCGCAATTATACACGGAGCCGGCTGAAATGAGTGTAAGAGGTCGTAGTACCCATGATCGAGTTCTTTACCAACAAGCCATAAAATGGCGCCATAGACGAGTGCATTCCTGAATCTTACTGCTGAAAACCTGATTCTACCCACCGTGCTGTAAAGGAGATACAACGCCGCTATAATTGAGACTATTCCAACAAAGGGATTGAGATATACAAGCGGTACTCCGGCAATATAGCCAAATGCACGACAGAGAAATGCGAATGTTGCCAGCATATAGAATATGAGGAGTGCCCTGAGGTCACTCTCCCTGTAGCCAAAGTCCGGGGGTGGAATTACTGAATAGCCAAGAAGACCGGAGAAAAAAGTTGCTAAGCCAACGACCAGATACAGCATTGACTCTCATCTATTTAAACACTCATAAATGTTTCGACTAAATTAAAAATCTCACACTACTGTACAGGCGGTAAAAAATATAGAGAATAAGCGCAGATGATATGACAAGTGCCGTATGCATGCTTTCAACCGCTATTCCTCCAATAAGGATTACAAGAAACGCTGTATAAACAATATCGGTCTCATCAAAGAAATAGAATTCGTTTCTGTCAAGCTCTCTCACAGACCTCACAGCGAAGTAAAATACCGGAAGAGCCGTCATAACTATTAATGCTGGAATATATACTCCAACATACAGGTTTCTGGCAATGAGCCATACCAGTGATGCATACACAAGACCGTTTCTGAATCTCTCGGGATTTATGCCTTCTATCCTGAAGTTCACCAAGAGATATAAACCCGAAAAAGAGAGAAGGAGCGCAAAAGCGTAATCCGCCAGTGAGAAGTTGATAAGATAAATGACTCCATAAAGCAGGAATGCAGAGCTCATAAGCACACAGAAGACCAGATTTGTCCTCAAGTTCTTGGTGTAGTCCTCTGCAAGAACTGTGCTGTATCCCATAAGTCCAATAAGTGATACCATTATTCCAATCATTACAATGCAATTGCCACCATATCTTAAATATTTTTCGACGAAAATAGAATAATGAAATTCAAATGCAAACTACTCTTCTGGAGGTTTTCTCCTTTTCTTAGGCATATCCTTCTCACAAACTGGCACTACTTCAACATAATCTCTGTAAAGCCCACGCCTCCAGATACCCATGTAGTGAAGGTGGTCAAAGCAAACAGGCTTCTTACAGATTGCACACCTCCTCCAGGTCTTGCCCTCGTCTTCTGGCCTCAAAGGCTTTCCGCAAATGGCACATTTCAGCTCCTCCATTATCATCACCTCAAAGCTTGCAACTTTCAGCAAATACCTTTGCGAGATCTGAAGAAGTAAATACTCCTCTCAGTTCCTCGCCCTCCATAACAACAAGGCGCTTTATCTTCATGTCAACCATTATCCTCGCTGCCTCTTTGACGTCGTAGTCTGGAGAGATCACGATAAGAGGCGTTGATGCATACTTTCCAACCTCTTCCTCAAGACTGCCCTCAAGCAAAACCTTCGAAAGCAGGTCTCTCTCAGTAAAAATCCCATACGGCTTTCCTTCCCTTGTAACTATAATACTCCCTATTCTTTTTTCTCCCATCACTTTGCACGCTTCCTTTACCTGTGTTTTGTAATCCACAGAAACTACTTCTTTCACCATCACATCTCCTATCCTCATGCTACAAAGTTTGTTGGAAACACAAATAAACAGTTTTCGGTTTTCATCGTAGTCTTTTGTTTCATTTTGTTTTCATCAACATGTACACCCAATAGATACCGTAGCCTTGAAATAGACGACAGCTAAATTCCAAACATGAAGATTGTTCCGCTTGCCTTCGATTCCTTTGGTGCAAGAAGTATGGCAACGTTCATTGAGGCAAAAACACCGGTTATAATTGATCCCGGAGTTGCGTTAGGTCCAAGTCGCTACAGACTGCCACCACACCCTATCGAATACCAGCGTGAAGCTGAATTGTGGAAAAAAATAAAGGAGTACGTTTCGAGAGCGGAAGTCGTTGTAATCACACACTACCACTACGACCACCACAATCCAAATGAGGTGGAGATTTTCAGAGGAAAAAAGCTGCTGATAAAGCATCCAGAAGATCACATAAACCGCAGCCAGATGAAGAGGGCTGCTTTTTTCCTCAACCAGCTTAAAGGTATAACCGGAGATATAGAGTATGCCGATGGAAATAGATACGAACTTGAAGGGATTGAACTTACAATTTCGAAACCCGTGTTCCACGGAACAAACAACAGACTGGGTTACGTCATAGAGGTCTGTGCAGACGATGGAGAAGAGAAATTCCTTTTCTCCTCCGATGTTGAGGGGCCAGCGGTTCAGCATCAGCTTGAGTTCATGATAGAGTGTAATGCAGAAACTGTCTTTATTGATGGGCCAATGACCTACATGCTTGGCTACCGGTACTCCGCAAGATCTCTGCAGGAATCCATAAAGAATCTGATTACACTAATTGAAAAAACGAATATCAGAACTCTTGTTCTTGATCATCACCTTGCAAGAGATTTGAAGTGGAGGGATAAGCTCAAGGACGTTTTTCAGCATGCTGATGGAGTCAGGGTTTGTTCTGCAGCAGAATATGCCGGAATCAAAGAAGAAATGTTAGAGGCTCTCAGAAAAGAACTGTACGCCAGATATCCAGTTAATTGCTAAGTAGGCTGTCGAAAAATAGTTATGGAAAAAATACCATAATTATTAAATACTTTTAACCGATGCGTGTAAAAAACCCGGGTGTTTGATATGGTAGATGTTATAGTTATTACCGGACGAACCACCGAGCAGGGAGTGTCCATTGACGAAAAGCTGACTGATGAGTACACTAAGGCCGTTGCCCTCTGTGAGATGAATGAGGAGGATATGAAAGCAATTAATGTTAAAGAGGGCGACAGGGTGAAGGTCAAGACGGATTCTGGTGAGGTGGTTCTCTTCGCAAAGAAGGCAGTTATAAAAGATCTCGAACTGCCAGAGGGTGTTGTTTTCATCCCCATGGGGCCGTACGCCAATCAGGTTGTTGGCAGGAGCAATGGCTCCGGCACTCCTCAGTTCAAGGGAATAAGGGGTAGTGTCGAAGCAACTCATGAGAACATAAAGCCAGTAGAAGAACTTCTGAAGGTGGTTAAATGAGAAATGCCATATGCACATTCTGTGGAAATGCCTGTGATGATATAGAATTCGATGGTTTTGTTGGTAAAAACCTCTGTCCTCTCGGAGAGGCAAAGTTTTCAGCAAAACAAAGAATTGAGGGGCCGGTAGTAAATGGCGAGAGGGTCAGCTATGAAGAAGCAATAGATAGGGCTGTAGAGATCCTTGTTAATGCAAAAAGACCCCTTCTCTATGGCTTCGCTTCAACAGTAAACGAAGCAATAAGGCTTGGAGTAATTCTTGCCGAAAAACTTGGAGGAATCTACGATCAGTGTTCAAGTGTTTGCCATGCTCCTTCCACCCTTGCAATGATTGAAGAAGGGATTCCGGGGGGAACACTTGGGCAGGCTAAGAACAGAGCAGATGTTGTGGTCTTCTGGGGATGCAATCCTGTCGAGGCGCATCCAAGACACCCTTCACGCTATTCTGTTATGGCAAAAGGCTTTCTTACAAAAGGCAGGCAGTACAGACATGTGATTGTTGTTGACGTCAGAAAGACTGCTACCGCCTATCTCGCAACCGAATTCTATCAGGTAAAACCCGGTTATGACTATGCCATATTTTCGGCGCTTCGTTCGATAATAAACGGGCATGAGGATGCAGTTCCCGATGAAGTTGGAGGAGTGAGCAGAGAAAAGCTGAAGGAATTTGCAGATATTCTCGTGAATGGAAAGTACGGGGTTATATTCTATGGCCTGGGTTTAACGCATACAAGAGGCTCAGACAGGAGTGTTGAGAACCTTGTAAAGCTGGTTCAAACCCTCAACAGACATACCAGATACATCATACAGCCAATGAGGGGGCACTTCAACGTTGTTGGCGCAAGTGCCGTTGCAGCATGGGAGGCCGGCTACGAGTATGCGATCGACTTCAGCAGAGGCCATTCTCGCTTTTTCCCGAGCGAGTTCACCGCAGTAGAGGCTCTGATCAGAAGAGATTGCGACGCAGCGTTAATAATAGCGAGCGATCCTGCCGCACACTTCCCAAAGAGAGCAGTAGAGAGGTTAACAGAGATTCCCGTAATCCAGATAGACCCGCATCCAAATATAACAACGCTCATAGCCGATATTGTTATACCATCCGCATTGGTAGGAATAGAGGCTGAAGGAACAATCTATCGCATGGACGGAATACCTCTCAGAGTTAAAAAGTTCAAAGAGACAGAATACTGGAGTGACTACGAGATACTAAAGCTCATGCTTGATAAGGTTATAAGGCTAAAAGGTGAATAAAATGGCCCTTCAGATTAAAAATGGAATCGTTGTTGATCCGAAAAATGGAATTTCGGGAGAAAAGATGGATATTTTCATCAAAGACGGAAAAATAGTGGAAGAGGTAAAGAAAAACTGCAGGGTTATCGATGCCACCGGAAAACTCGTTGTTGCTGGAGGAATTGATCTCCATGCTCATATTGCCGGATGCAAGATAAATACAGGCAGAGCGATGAGGCCGGAGGAGATGAGATTTGTCAGACGAAAAAGCAATGGGCTGAGAGCAGCAGTGGGTAGAACACTGCTGACTTCTCCGGCGATAGGTTATGAGTATGCAAAAATGGGCTATACCACTGCAGTTGACCCTGCAACTCCCTCCCTCTATGTAATACACACTCATGAGGAGCTGGATTCAATACCTATCATCGACAAGGCAACTCTTCCTCTCTTCGGCAACTGGCATCAGGTCATGAGGTACTCTGCAGATAAGGACATAGAGAAACTGAAGTCCTTCGTTGCCTGGGTTCTTGAGAGAACGAAGGGTTATGGAGTTAAACTTGTCAATCCGGGAGGTGTTGAAGCGTGGATGTATGGGGGTAACGTTCATACTCTCGATGATGCTGTTCCCGGGTTTGGTGTCACTCCGAGAGAAATAATAACTTCACTTATTGCAGCCGTCGAAGAGTTAAACCTTCCTCATTCCGCCCACATTCACTGCAACAATCTCGGTATGCCGGGCAACTATGAAACCACCATGGAAACAATAAAGCTGGCAAAGGGCTTTGAAAACAGGGATAGACAGGTTTTACATGTAACGCATGTTCAGTTCAACGCCTATACCGGAAGCTCCTGGAGAGACATTGGAAGTGGGGCTGAGGAGATTGCAAAGCTCGTCAACAGGATTGAGAGTGTTACAATAGACATGGGGCAGCCAATATTTGGACATGCCACGACAATGACTGCAGACTGTCCCTGGCAGTTTGAACTCCACAAACTTGCGAAGGCAAAGTGGTGTAACAGGGATATTGAGCTTGAGACAGGTGGTGGCATAGTCCCGTATGTCTACAGAGCGAAAAATGCCGTCAATTCAGTACAGTGGGCCACAGGTCTCGAACTCGGGCTGCTCGTTGATGCTGACAAAATTGCCATTTCAACCGACTATCCAAACGGCGGTCCATTCAATTCCTACCCGTACATAGCAACACTCCTCATGAGCAAGAAGTTCCGGGATGAGGAGATGAAGAAGGCGCATCCGTACATAGAGAAGGCCACGTCCCTCCCGTCCATAGATGCGGAGAGAACAATAGAGGACATTGTTAAAATGACACGTGTAACGCCTGCGAGAGTTCTTGGGATGAAGAACAAAGGTCATCTCGGCACTGGAGCAGATGGGGATGTCGCTGTTTACGATATAAATCCTATGGACTATAACTCCAGCAACTTCCAAGCAATCCTCAAAGCTCTCAAAAATCCGCTTTACACAATAAAGAGTGGTGAGATAGTTGTAAAGGATGGAGATGTTGTCAGCGAGGTCTGGGGGAGAACATACTGGGTTGATGTCCGGGATAAAACGACGACCGAGCTTATAGAGAGGGATCTCGAGGAGTACTTTAACTACTATACTGTAAACAGGGAAAACTACGGTGTGGAGGAAAGATGGCTTCAAAACCCGTTGCGGGTTATGGCGGGGTGATAATCTTGCTGGTGATGAAACCGAGGGTCGATTTTGAGGTCAATGTTGAAGCTGAAATTACACCTGAGCTCGCTGCAAAGCCCTTTGAAGAGATAAAGCAGTTCAAAGTTTATTACGGTAACCGCCTTGTCCCTCTGGAGGAACTCTTCGAGATTGAAAAAAAAGGAGATGATGAGATCCTCATTCTTGAAGGGGATTTCAGCAGAGTCAAATGGATAGGAAAAAGTATGGAAAAGGGCGAAGTCGTGATAAAAGGAGATATCGGTGCGCACTGCGGGGCTTTCATGAAGGGTGGGAAAATAACCGTAGAAGGCAACGCCGACGACTGGCTTGGGGCTGAAATGGAAGGTGGGGAGATAGCGGTCAGAGGGAATACCGGAAACCTCGTTGCTTGCCCCTACTGGGGCAATCTCAAAGGAATGAAAGGCGGCAGGATTACAGTATATGGTAACGCCGGCAACTACATCGGGGAGAAAATGTGCGGTGGAGAGATTGAGATCAGAGGTGATGCAGGAGACTTCGTTGGAACCGAGATGAAGGACGGTAAAATAACAATACACGGAAACTGCGGGTATGTAGGAGGAGACATGAAAGGGGGGGAGATTTTCATTGGCGGCAGCTTTGAGGTTGTACCGGCATTCATAAAGACCGACGATGGCTTTATAGGAGATGTAAATGTTAAAGGAAAGGGGAAAGTTAAAGCTTTAAAGTGATTTAGCCATCGATATACTCGCAATTACAATTCAACTTCTGAACCAAAACACCTATTAATCAGAGCAGTATGGAGTTGCTCCATGAAGAAACTGTTCATAGTACTCGCACTGATGGTACTTGCCACTCCATCATATGCTCAGTTTGTGAATCCCGCAAGAGCAAGCATTAAGGCTGTTGCGGTAACAAGCGGTGAGCAGCCGAGAGGGGTGGCAATAGACATATCCGTTGTTGTCACGGATGGTGATGGCAGCGTATATGTTTCAACAACGCCATACACTGAGATAGACATGCAGGGAAGTGCGCAGCTTGCTGCTCTAACTGCATGCGATTTGCTTGGAATCGACTTCATGCAGCACGACTTCTTCTACACGATAAAAGCAGAT
>JARQZL010000034.1 GCA_029984855.1 Archaeoglobales archaeon
TCGCAGCGCCTGAAAGTTGGTACAGCTTCGAAATGCCAATTGAGATCGACGAGGGTTTTAACGTACACCGAAGTCAATACAGAAGCACCCGCAATGGTAAGGGTGTGGAGGATCTCCGGAGTCATCAGGCTGTGGCATGTACAAAGAGATGCACACAAGAACTTGGGAGATCCATCAAGGCCCTGACCGGAGACACATGAAGATAACTGAAATGCTAGAGACACAAAGCCGAGCGGAAACAGAACTGCGCTGGTTGTCGGAGTGTGTTTCATACGGTCAGGAAAGTCTAGAAGTCGGTAAAACGAATATAGACCGATGGTTTGGTGGAAGTCGGATCAGACATAGTACTCTGAGCGTGGGAGAGCCACGTACATGGGGAAGGATTTGACGGAAGTACGTAGCCCGCAAAGGCAACTCATACCTGACACAGAAGATTGGGAACGATATGAGCTACCCTTCCTGCGGGGAATAGCCTATAAGGCAAAGACGCAACCGAATTACCGGTTTCGAGACCTGTCGCGAGAAGTCAATAAAACATTACTGAGGAGCAGCTTTCGAAAGCTAAACAAGAAAGCGGCCTCAGGAGTGGATCGAGTCACCTACTTTGACTACAAAGAACACTTTGAAGAAAATGTAGAAAATCTGGTTGAGCGGCTAAAACGTGGCAGTTATCGTGCCAGACTGGTAAAGAGGAAGTACATCCCAAAAGGGGAAGGAAAGACGAGAGCGCTGGGTTTGCCCGTGCTCGAAGACAAACTTCTCCAGACAGCGTGTAGCGATATTGTAAGTGCAATATACGAACAGGACTTCCACCCGTTCAGCTATGGCTATCGTCCTCGACGAAGTGCCCGGCAAGCGGCGGATGACCTGGTGGTAAGAATGCAATTTGGCAAGTTTGGTTACGTGGTAGAAGCCGATATTAAAGGCTTCTTTAACCACATAGACCATGATATTTTGCTGGAGCTGCTGGCACAAAGAATAGATGACAAACGTTTTCTCAGGCTGATCAGGAAATGGCTGAAGGCAGGAATTCTGGAAGAAGATCAAAGAGTCCAGTATCCAGAGGAGGGAACGCCACAAGGCGGCAGCATTTCCCCAATTCTGGCGAATATCTACCTGCACCATGCCATCGACGAATGGTTTGAGAAAGTCGTTAAACCCCACTGCCAAGGTGAAGCGATCATCTGCCGATATGCCGATGATTTTGTTTGTGCGTTCCAATACGCAGAAGATGCAGAACGGTTCTATCGGGTGCTACCGAAACGATTGAAGAAATTCAACCTTGAAGTGGCTGAAGAGAAAACCAACATACTGCGTTTTAGTCGCTTTCAACCTGGACTAAAGAACCGGTTTTGCTTCCTGAGTTTTGAATTCTACTGGGATTCAGACAAACAGGGAAAGCCAAGACTATTTCGACGAACCGGAAGAAAGAGGCTGCAAACAGCGAAACGTAATCTGACTGAATATATCAAGGAGAACCGGCATATGAAAACATCCTGCCTGCTGGACTCACTGATCAGGAAGTTACGTGGGCATTATCAGTATTTTGGAGTGGTGGGGAATCTGGAAGGACTCTTTACGGTTAAGAATTATGTAGTGGCGCTGCTGTACAAGTGGCTTAACCGTCGAAGTGGCCGAAAGAGTTGCACGTGGGAGAGACTCAAAACAATCATCAGCTTTAATCCGCTGCCAGTGCCTGTGTGCTGTGCAAGGCCGGCAAAGGCTCGGGTATGGTGGTCGAGTAGAGTCATGGAACGAAAATCTTTGCTGACTACGAAAGCGAGTACGACCGAGGAGCCCCGTGAGGGAAAACTTCATGCGGGGATCTGTGCGGGGGACGCTGAGTAATCAGTGTTCCTACCGCGTCTATTGTGCACTCAATAAAAATTATTTAAAGGTTAAGAGCAAAGTCCATTTATCCCCTAAATACTTTTTAGTTTATCCGGTGCATCAATTAAATGTGCCAAACAAAAAGGTCAGATATAAACAAACAGTCAGTGCCATAATG
>JARQZL010000035.1 GCA_029984855.1 Archaeoglobales archaeon
TGGTGAAAACAGGAAAAAAAGGAAAGCATAAACGAGTATCACCAAGCGATGCAAAGCCAGCAGAGCTATTCAAAAGATTGATCCATGAATTTAGCCACATGCCCCTTGAAGTAATTTTAAGCGGAAAAACTCTTGCACTTCTTGCCGTTCTCAAAGCCACTCCCTTGGGTGCTCATGAGATCTGTTTGAGGAGCAATCTCTCCAGGAGCACATTCTACCACATAGTTGACGAGCTCTCCAGTTACGGCATACTTGGGAAAAGAGAGAGGAAATACTTCCTAATAGAGAGGTACAGGTTATTTCACGAGTTTGCCAAGGAATTCTGTGATTTACAAAATACTATCAAAGCGAGGGAGTTTTCTCAGGATTCTGCTGTAGTATGGAGTGGAGTTGGAGAGTTTATTTTGTCGACAAGAGAGTATAGGGGAAAAGTTGAAACACTTTGTGTTTCAACGTTGAAAGGTGGTAGCCTTTCAACAAATGTTAGAAACTTCCATCTGACCGGAGTTGGAAGGTTTGGAGATTTTGGATTGGAACTTATCGGAACCGGACAGTACCACTACTATTATTCTGAGAAGGTGAAGGAGCTTTCTTTGGAGAACGTAGTAACGCATGCACTGCTCATTGATTTCAGTCCAAGAACGATTTTATACTCAGCGGTTCTCCTGTTGGCGCACAGGGATAAAATAAGCGAAAGGAAGCTTCTTGAGCTGGGTAAAAAATACGATGTCAGTGTAAAAGATTTACTGGGAGTTCTGGAAGGCAAAGAGGTAGGAAGGTATCCCTATCCATCCTTGAAGGAAGTTGAAGAAACTTTCAGGACATATTTTGGTGGAAATGGATAAAGTAACTCGAGAGAGGATTATATCCGAACTCCACCTGCTGGAAAAGAAGGCAAAGCTGCTTGGTGTTGAACCCTTGAGAGTTTACCTGATTGGTGGCGGGAATCTGGCCCTCAGAGGACTGAAGAGTGCAACAAAGGACATTGACATTGTGTTAGGCAGGAAACAGTCCGCTCTTCTGCAAAGTCTTTTAGAGACTCCGGTACCACGACTCCCCATCTACAGGAGACTGTATAAGTCTCAATGGGAATACGATCTGGGAATGGTCAGCCAGATATGAACATCCAGTGGAAAAATTTAATCTCGATGTTTTCGTGGAGAGAGTTCTCAAAAGACTGTACTTATCTGAAAGTATGATTGCAAGAGCTGAGATCCCAGAAGAATTCTCATCTCACGAGCTTTTTAGGATATATCTTGTTTCAAAAGAAGACATCTTCCTGTTTAAAAGCATTACTTCAATTGAAAGAGTAAGAGACGTCGAGGATTTGATGATGCTTGTTGAAACTGGATTGAATTTTGAGATAATAATTCAAGAGCTCAAAAACCAGCTCTCCATGGACAACTCTCTCAAGATCGGAGATACTGAATCGTATTGATGTCCTGATGGAGCAGATTGGGACAGTTAAAGGGCTTGTTCACCTCAAAGAACATTTAGAGAAAGCAAATGAATCCCTGTGAGCAAAGCGAGAGATGTCAGGATTGAAGCAGGAATTGAGTCTGTTCAGCTTTTAATGCCAGTGCTGGAAAGGGCCTTCGATCAAAACTTTTTTGCACAACTCGTAAGCCTCACTCAATTCACCTCTGTGCTCTTCTTCTAAGTTCACCTGAGTAACATCGACGCCTGCTGGTGCACCCACAAACGAGGCATCACAGGCTTATCGGTTACCGAGAAACTTCAAAGAGGGTCAAAAAAGTCACTTTAAACTGGTACTGGGAATGCAATAGTAACGAGGTGATTCGATTGAGGAACTATTCTCCAACCATAGCATCCCTGAGCATAAATAGAGGTTCTCCACAGGATTTGCAAATCCATACCCCAGGATTTTTGGATCTTCGACAATGAGAGTCTGGCTCATACAGTTAGGGCAGTAAACGGCAAGTTTATTCACAGCGAGGGTGGGTCCAAGGACATCTACAATTCTGCCCAGTCTAAGTGATAGAAGCTTTATTCTCTTTTCTAATTCGTCTATTTTTCTTTCCAAAGCCTTTACTTGCTTTTCCAATTTTTCTTCGCCCTTAGTGTCCTTAAGAACCCTTGATATATCCCGAAAGCTTACTTTAAGTGTTTTGGCTATCTCCCGATAGGTACACCCCTCCTCCCTCAATTTTTTGATGTATTTTCTGGATGCTCAATGCAAAGCCTTACCCCAAGGAGGGGGCTGGTATTGCTATAGCCCTCATATCGTCCATGACTCTTCTCGCTAACCTATCAAGACTTGGTCTGGCTTTCTCCATAATACGGTTTTCCAGAAAAGGAATAGGAGCAGAGTTTTCAGCACACCTGCCATAGTTACAACGCTTTTTGCTTAGCAGTGCTAAAATTTTTATAAGCTGGAGTAAAAGTATTTCTCAGTGGAAAACCACGGAAGAAATCAGGGTGCCTGAGACCTTCAAGGAGGGGTTATGAAAATGATTGAAGATTTAAAAGAGAAGTACGGAATTCTTGATAACACCTTCGGGATAATAAAAACCGAAAAATCTGGAAGAGATCTGAAGGTCGAGGTTTACGAAGAAATTTCAGATTTTCGTTGATTCTAGCGTTCTGGTAGAGCACCTTAAAGGAAATCTACACGCAAAAAGGCTCCTGGAAGAGTTGATAACCAGTGGCGAGGCATTCATAAATAAATCGTCGCCTCTGAAGTTATATTCATCTACTTGAAGACCGTCACTGGAAAAAGCATCCTGACGCTAAAAAAGAATCCGGAAATTGTTAAAAAAGTGAATAAAGACCCTTGCAAGCAACAGGAAGATAAAAAGTGCTGAAGAGCTGAAAGGCATGATAGAACCCTGAATGTTCTTTTGAATGAGTTGAATTGACTCCATATAATAAAAGAAGCTGCTTCGATTATACTGGTGAAAACTTCAGTTCTGACTCAATCACTAATCACAACAATCAGAAGAATGCGCGATCTTTAAAAGCCAGTCTTAAAAGAAAGGAAGAATGTTAGGAGGAGTTTTTTTGGAATGAGACTCCATAAATTTTAAAAATTATATGGACTGATATTCCATATGCTGAAGGAGATAACCTTCGAATACATAGACTCGCTGAAGTTCGTAAATGAAATTAAGAGAAATGTTCAGTTAAAGGAGAGTCCGGACATTTATGCACTGATGGGCCCCAGAAGGGTCGGAAAGACCTTTTTAATGTTGAAAAAAGCATATGAGTTATTGAACATGGAAAAAAACGTAATCTACGTTAGCTTTGATGAACCGGGATTAAAAAACATTCCAGTGAGGGACTTCGCAACCCTTGTCAGGAAAGAGTACCCCGAAGGAAGAGTGTTCCTGTTTCTGGACGAGATACAGGAGTGGAAGGACTGGGATTTTAATCTAAGGTGGCTTCATGACGTTAAGGATTTTACAATCTTCGTTTCTGGCTCCTCTTCAGTCCTGATGTCCTCAGAGATACCTTCAAGACTCAGAGGGAGGTACACTTCAAAACTCCTTTTGCCCCTGTCCTTCTCCGAAATAGTGGACTTCGAGTTGAAAACTTTTAGAGAAAAAGGAAAAGCTCTGAGGCTCATGGAAGATTACGTCAAATTCGGTGGGTTCCCTGAAATCTGGACAACGAGGTCCAGAGAGAAAATCGTATCCATTCTGGAGACCATTTTTTACAGAGA
>JARQZL010000036.1 GCA_029984855.1 Archaeoglobales archaeon
TTCTCCACGGTGTTATCACGATTCACTCAAGTTCAGACTTCAGCGAGGATGAAATAGAACTTCTCCAGAAGCTTTCAAACAACATAGCATTTGCACTGAGTGCATACGAGGTCGAAAAAGATAGAGAGACCGCTATTGAGCAGCTTGCAGCCAATCTCAGGCAGTTTGAGTCCTCTGCAGACAGGCTGAGGAACCCTCTTGCGGTTATGATCGCCTCGCTTGAGCTGGTGGATGAACTCGGAAAGGATAAGGTTTTCGAGATTATACGTGAACAGGTAATGAGAATAAAAGATGAACTCGACGAGATGAGGGAAGAGGAGGTAAGAACGTACAAACTGACAGAGAAGATATACGGTGACCTGGTCTCAAAAAAACAAGGGATAAAGGATGTCTGAAAAGCGTGAGCTGGTCTATTTATGCAAATGCGGAGGCGAGATAAGCAAAAAAATAGACCTTGACAGAGTGGCTGGAGTCATAAGCTCGGAGGTTGAAAGGGTAGTTACTGTTCCTATGCTCTGCATACCGGAAGTGCTGAACAGCTTGCCGGAGGAAATTTCAGGATTTACGCACGTTATTTTTGGAGCGTGCACACCGAAGAGGATAGAGGGCACATTACGGGAGGTGGCAAAAAAAGCAAAGATCAATCCATTTTTAATTCATGTTGTAAACCTCCGAGAGCAGTGCGCCTGGGTGAGCAGAAACGTGGAACTGGCAACAGATAAGGCGATACACCTGATGAGAGGAGGGTTGAACAGGATCAGACTTCATGAACCTCTGGAGGAAAAATATGTGGATGCTAACCCGGATGTCGCAATTGTTGGAGCAGGTGTAGCGGGCAGTTTAGCGGCAATCACCCTGAGTGAAGACACACGTAGGACTGTACACCTCATCGAGAAGAATCCCTACATCGGCGGAAGAATAATTACTTACGAGCTCCTGACTCCAAATCTTGTCTGTGCACGGTGTTTAATTGCACCGATGATTGAGGACATTTTTGGAAGACCCAATGTCAGGGTACACACCTGTGCGGAAGTTGTGAGTGCTAAAGGCAGCTTGGGAAACTTTCAGCTGAGGATTCTGCAGAAACCGAGATATGTGGATGTGGACAGATGTATGGGTTGCGGTGTGTGTACGGAAGTGTGCCCGGTGAGGGTGGAAAATGACCACGAGTACGGAATGAAGGAGAGAGGAGCAATATATTTTCCATATCCGGGAGTGCTGCCTAATGTGCCTGTTGTTGACGAAAACTGTCTCCATGCAGAAGGGTGTCGAAGGTGTATCGACTCGTGCGCTTTTGGTGCCATAAACTTCGAGGAAAAAGCTCGGGAGATAACTCTGAGATGCGGGGCAGTGATACTTGCACAGGGATTTTCAGCATATCCCGTCCGTGATGAACCACGGATATTCACTTCTCCGAAGTTTGAAAGAATACTTGCCAGAGATGGCCCTACGGGCGGCAAAATCCTGCTGCCAGATGGAGAGAAACCGAAGTCCATAGCAATAATCCACTGTGCTGGCAGAGAGGAGCTGGGATACTGCTCCAGGATTTGCTGTTCTGTTGCCCTGAAGTACTCACGTATGATTCATGAGCAATTGCCGGAGTGTGCAATCCACCACATTTATACCGACTTGGTTCTGCCAAATCCTTCTGAATGGAAACTCTATGATGAAGTTTCCAGAATAGCGAACTTCCACAGAAGGTTAATGGGAAGTGAGGTCAGGGTGAGCGGCACCGATAAAAAAGTGGTCGTGGAATACAGAGGTGAAAAAGGAGATCGGAGGCTAACCGTGGATGCGGCTGTTCTGATGTGTGGCATAGCTCCACCCCGCGAGATTGAAAAAACTGCAGAAATGCTTGATTTTATTCTGAACGAATACGGCTTCCCCAGAGCCACAGACATGATGACCTCTCCTGTGGAGATATCCCCGGGTGTGGCGGCGGCAGGGGGAGTCCTTGGCCCGTGCAGCGTGGGAGAGAGTGTGCAGCAAGCAATGGCGGCTGCCAGCATGGTTTTATCAAAACTCCGTTACGGAGAAAAGCTTCCGATGGAACCAACAGCGTGCACGATAATTAAGGAGAGGTGTTCAGGCTGTAGAATCTGCATCGCACTGTGTCCTTACGGGGCAATCTCATACGATGAAGATGAGGGTGTATGCGTAATTGATGAGGCTTTCTGCAAGGGATGTGGAATCTGTGCCTCGGCCTGCCCAGCAGGAGCGATAAAAGCGAGGCATTACACAACCGAACAGATTTTTGCAGAAATAGAGGGGATAACTGGATGTGCGAACCCGTAATTGTCACATTTTGCTGCAACCACTGCAGTTACGAAGCTGCAGACAGAGCCGGTGGAGCAAGGAAGAAATATCCGGAGGGTGTGCGAATAATAAAGGTTCCCTGTACCGGAAGGGTTGAACCTGAGTTTATTCTGAAGGCATTTAAATGTGGAGCTGAGGGAGTGCTTGTACTTGGCTGCCGTCCCGGTGGATGTCACTTCAAAATAGGCAATTACAAGGCCTATGGAAGATGCCTGCTGCTCAGAAAAACATTCAGGAGTGTGGGCATTGAGGAGGAGAGAATAAGGTTCGACTGGATTGATGCGAATGAGGACGAGAGGTTTGTCAAAATTTTGAGTGAATTTGCCGAAAAATTAAGGCAACTCGACTCAAGACTCAGGAGGAACAGATTAGACTTGTCATCATGACCAAAGAGTTTTAAAAGGTTGCATATAAAGGTTGCATAAAAAAGTGGCAGGTGATAGTGTGGAGAGCAGAACAGTTAGCATTCCGGCAGACCTCTATGAGAAGATAGAGGAGAGGATAGGTGAAACAGGCTTTGAATCAGTCTCGGATTACGTAACCTACGTATTGCGGGAAGTTCTTGCAAGTTTGGAGGGAGAAGAAAAAGAAGAGGTGTTCACTGAAGAAGAGGAAGAGAAAGTAAAGGAGAGGTTAAGAGCTCTCGGCTATCTGGACTGACCAATCCTGAAATGAAGCTCGTAGTTCATCACTGGGATGCCGATGGTATCTGCAGCGCTGCAATAGCCGCCACTTCCTTCGATAAATCTGGTATCTCATGGAAGAATCTCACGCCACCGGTCGGCAGGTTTGAGCTCGACGGGAGAATAATGGAACAGATGAGCAGGGCAGGCGAGTTGTACTTCCTCGATTTAAACATGATTGATGCTGTCAGAGCGATTGAGAAGCCTGTGATTTTCATAGACCACCACAACCAGGAGAAGGTGGTGAAGGCAGGTTTTGAGCACGTAAATCCCGTGCTTGATGGAAATCAGGTCCCTTCAGCCTCATGGGTTGCATCTGACTACTTTTCCACGTGGAACCATCTTTCGGCAATCGGGGCTGCAGGGGATGTGGGAGAAAAGCTATTCTCAACCGAATTCGGCCGTACTGCAGAAAAAATTCTGCTGAACCATGGATTGACAAGGCATGATGCGCTGAAAGTTGCAAATCTGATGGATACCAACCACATCATGATGGACAGAAAAGGTGTTGAGAAAAGTGTCAGATTTGCAGCATTTGCAGAGCCGGTGGAACTCCTCAAAAGGGAGGAGTGGCTGAAAAACTCCATAAAGATTGAAGAAGAGATCGAAGATGTACTTTCAGGCCTCAGGATTACCACCGGGATGGCATGGATTGAATTTTCATCTGATTTCAACATAATCTCAAAAGTAGCAAGGAAACTTGTGTGGGATCAGGGTTTCAATGCAGTGGCGGTGAATAGAGACTTCAACGGTATGGCCCAGCTTTACGTGAGATTTCGGAATCCATCCCCCCTGATTGCCCGTCTAATCTTTGAATTTAAAGCTAAAGGTTTTAATGCTGGAGGTAAGGACGATGTTATGGGTGCTGTGTGTCAGAAAAACAGAGTTGATGAAGCAATAAGAATTGTTGAAGAGGTGCTTGGATGCGCGTATTTGTCATAGGTCTGGATTCCGCCCCTCCTGAACTTCTGTTTGGCGAATTTCTGGAGGATCTGCCGAATATAAGGAGAATCATTGAGAGGTCAATTTTCGGCCCTATGAAGAGCTGCATTCCTGCGATAACAATCCCTGCCTGGATGGTGATGGCCACTGGCAAGACACCGGGTGAACTCGGTCTCTACGGCTTCAGGCACAGGAAAGGTAATAGCTACAGGGACATCTGGATAGCCCACAGCCTGATGGTCAAGGAGAAAGCTGTCTGGGACTACATAATTCCTAAGAAATCTGTTCTTGTTGGAGTTCCCCCTTCCTACCCGCCAAAGCCGGTTAATGGATGCATGATTTCATGCTTCATAACTCCGGACAGCAGTGTCAACTATACTTTCCCGAAGGAGCTGAAGGCCGAGGTGGAAAAGCTTGTTGGTGAGTACATCTTTGATGTGGTTTTCAGGAAGGAAGATAGAGATGCCGTTATTGAAGAAGTAAGGGAGATGACTGAAAAGAGGTTTGAGGTGATAAGATATCTCATCGACAGGGACTGGCAATACTTCCAGTTCGTTGAAATTGGGTTGGATAGGATTCATCATGCCTTCTGGAAGTATTTTGACACCAGGCATCACCTCCATGAGCCAGACAGCAGATACAAAAATGTTGTAAGGGACTACTACAAACTGCTTGACAAGGAGATAGGCAAAACGATCAAGCTCCTCGATGAGGATACGGCCATAGTTATAGTTTCTGATCATGGTATTAAGAGGATGAAGGGCTGCTTCGCAGTCAACCAGTGGCTGATTGATGAAGGAATGTTAAAAATAAGAAATTCCAGACTGAAGCCGGGGACAAGATTCGAACAGCTTGATGTTGACTGGAGCAGAACAACCGCATGGGCGTGGGGTGGCTACTATGCAAGAATCTTCCTCAACGTGAAGGGGAGGGAACCTGAGGGGACAATCAAGCAATCAGAGTATGAGAGGGTAAGAGAGGAAGTAGCAGACATGATAAAATCAATAAAGGGCCCGAACGGTGAGAGGTGGAATACGAGGGTTTTCTATCCCGAGGACATCTATCCAGTTGTGAGGGGCGATAGGCCTGACATGATGGTCTACTTTGACGACTTATACTGGCGCTCTGCCGGAACCCTCGGCTATGAATCGCCCTACCTGCTTGAGAACGATACAGGGCCTGATGACGCTGTTCATTCGGAATACGGCGTCTTCGCTTTACACCTGCCGGACATGCAGGAAGCAAGACATGTTGAAAGTGAGATATACGACTTTGCCCCAACGGTGTTGAAGTTGCTTGGTGTTGAAGCAAATCTGAGAGGGAGAAGCCTGATATGAGCTTCGTGATATGGCTTACTGGGCCGAGCGGAGCTGGAAAGACAACTCTTGCGAACGCTTTAAGTGAAAGGTTAACAGAAATGGGGCTGAACGTTGAGGTTCTTGATGGTGACGGGATAAGGAGCCGGCTTTACCCCGACCTGGGCTTCAGCAGGGAAGAGAGGGAGATGCATAACCGCGTGGTTATTCAGATGGCGAAGCTGCTTGCAAAAAATGGTATTATCACAGTAGTTTCAATAATCTCCCCGTTCAGAGAAACGAGGGAGTATGCAAGGCGTGAGATAGAGAAATTTGTTGAAGTTTATCTGAAATGCCCGCTGGAAGTAAGGCTGGAGAGGGATCCAAAAGGGCTGTACTCAAAAGCGTTGAAGGGTGAACTTGAAGAGCTTACTGGATACGATGGAGCTTATGAGGAGCCAGCAAACCCTGAGCTAATCCTTGAGACGGACAGAATGTCTGTAGAGGAAGAAGTAAATGCTGTAATTGAAAAGGTGAGGGAGCTCGGTCTGAAGATTCAGTAAATTCATCCATTGAAGTTAGTTTAAAAAATAAACAAATTAATCTCGACAGGTTTATGTAGTTTATGTGTAAGTCTCTTTATGGCAAGCTTGCTTCTTATTGCAGCTATCTCTTTTGCAGTGTCTTTTATATTCGGTCTTGGAGGACTCGGTTCTGCTGTTGCCCTTGTACCCGTTCTGGTATTCATAGGTACTCCTTTCGTAACTTCAAGAACTATAGGTCTGTTTGTTAATTTCATATCAACATTTTTCATAACAGTGCACAATATAAAGACCAGAAGGCTGGATTACAGGCTTTGCCTTCCTATCATTTTATCATCAATAGCGTTTGCTCCAGTAGGTGCTTATGCATCCTTTGTCATTCCCGAAAAAGTTGTTGGTATGGTCTTCACTTTTTTCCTCTTTTTTGCCGGAACTGCAACGGTTTTGCCACCAAAGAGACTTTCATACAGAGATAATCTGCCTGCAGCTGTTCCGATACTGATTGGAGGTATGGCAGGATTCATCTCTGGTCTCTTAGGTGTTGGAGGTGGAGGTGTAATCTCTCCTCTACTTATTCTATGTGGTTTGAATCCAAAAACAACAATTGCAATCACCGCCTTCAGCGTACCCTTCTCATCATTTACTGGCTTTCTTATCTATTTGAAGCTTGGAGGTGCTGACTGGATCGTGCTGCTTTCAGCATCCATTCCTGCAGTGGCATCTGGCTACCTTGCGGGTCACACTACAAGGCGTTTAAGAATCCTGACAGTAAGGAGAATTCTCGGGGTGATATTTTATATAATTGCAATAAAATTTGCAATGAAATTCCTCTAACTGTAATCTTTCCAGTTAGTTCCCCCGTTCTCAACTGAATTATCGATGTTAGTCTCCGGTAAGGGTTGTGAATTTAAAATTCTCCAGATGCCTTTTTGCCTCTCTCGAAACAACAACAGCCCTGTGTTCTGCAAGCCTGCGCAGGAGTTTCTCCCCTCTTTCTGTGTCAATTTTTGATAATGCCTCAGCAACCTCTTTCAAGATGAAGACGTCTTTTTCTTTTTCGATAATCTGCTCGAAGTAATCAAGTGCTTTCTCTGACTTCATTCTTCCAAGCAGTCTGATTGCGTTTATGCGAAACTCTCTGACAGGATGCTTTAACGCAACGATGAGCTTGTCCTCATAATTCAGCCTCTCAAATTCCCTGATATCGTATCCGCATACCGGACACTTCCTGTAATTTCTCTTGAGTTCACTCCAGCATCTTGGGCAGAAGTAGGATGGCATGTTAAAAAATCAAAAAGGTCATCTGACAAATGCCCCTCTTCCAGCGTACACTGCTGCAGCTCCAAGTTCCTCCTCAATTCTCATGAGCTGGTTGTATTTCTCCACTCTCTCTCCTCTGCATGGCGCTCCGGTCTTCAGATGTCCTGTTCCCATTGCAACTGTGAAGTCTGCTATGAAGGAGTCTACCGTCTCCCCACTTCTATGGGAGACCATTGCCCCCCATCCTGCCTTCTGGGCAAGTCTTACTGCATCGATTGTTTCTGTAACAGTTCCGATCTGGTTGAGTTTTATCAGCACAGCATTGGCCACATTCTCCTCAATGCCTCTCTTTATCCTCTCAACGTTGGTGACAAAGATATCATCGCCAACAAGCTCTATTCTATCACCAAGCTCGCTGTTCAGAACTTTCCATCCTTCCCAGTCATCCTCTGCAAGCCCGTCCTCAATCACTATAATCGGATACTTTTCGACGAGGGATGCGTATTTCTCAACCATCTCTTCTGAACTCAATTTTACACCTTCTGTCCTTAAATTGTACTCTCCATCGTAAAAAGAGCTTGCAGCAGAGTCAAGTGCTATGCCAATCTCTTTTCCCGGCTTGTAACCAGCCTTCTCGATTGCTTCAACGATAAGTTCTAACGGTTCCTCGTTTGATGAGACCTTTGGTGCAAAACCACCTTCATCACCAACACCAACGCTGTATCCCTTATCTTTCAGAACCTTTTTCAGTGCATGATAAACCTCACTTCCCCATCTCACCGCTTCTCTGATGCTCTTTGCTCCATAGGGAGCGATCATGTATTCTTGGAAATCGGAGCCCTGCCAGTTTGCATGTACACCTCCATTCAGGATGTTCATCATTGGAACCGGCATCAACGCAGCATTTGAACCGCCGAGGTATCTGTAGAGAGGAATGCCCAACGCTTTTGCGGCTGCACGAGCAACAGCCATTGAAACACCCAGAATTGCGTTCGCTCCAAGCTTGCCTTTGTTTGGTGTTCCGTCCAGCTCAATCATCAATCTGTCCAGCTTTGCCTGTTCTGTTGCATCTCTCCCGACGATTTTGGGGGCAATTACCTCATTTACGTTTTCAACGGCCTTCAGCACACCCTTGCCATTAAATCTTGAACCTCCATCTCTGAGCTCGACCGCCTCGTGCGTGCCAGTAGACGCTCCCGATGGGACTGCTGCCCTGCTCTTTACTCCACAATTCAGTTCAACTTCTACTTCAACCGTTGGATTTCCACGGGAATCGAGAATTTCTCTACCCAGAACAGACCGTATTTTGGTGTCCATAATACTACTCCTCCTCAAAGTATTTTAAACTTGCAACTGCATAATAGGTATATTCAAGGCTCGAGATGCCACCGTGAATGCTCCTTCTGAAACCACCGTCGGGATTCTGCAGTGATGCGATATATTCTGCTGTTCTGGAATTTGAGTATCTGTGGTTGAGCAGCTTGAAGGAAGAGAGGGCGTAATAAGTCTCCTCAAGGTATGGTGGATACCCGCCCGGTAATTTTGAGAAACCGCCAGAACATTCATGCTTTTTTATGAATTCAACTACATCTCTTTTAATGTTCTGACTGCTATGGAGAACGGAAATACAGTAGTAAGTTTCCTGAAGGTCCGGTTTCATTATACCAAATCCTCCATCTCTCTTGAATTTCCTGACAAAGTCCTTGGCATCTTCGGATTCTCTTCCAAGAAGTCTCAATGAGCTCGTTAGCATGTACACTTCTCTGAGAACGTTTGGCATCTCAAATGAGTACGTTGCTGTAATTCCTCTTCCCCCGATACTTCCGACTGTCTGCCTGCTCAGAGCGCAATCAAGTTTTTGAAGTAGAAAGTCACTTAGATCCGGAATATCTTCGCCAAGCGCATTCAGTGAGCTGAATGTGTAGTATATTGTGTAAGTTTCCTTCCTGATTCTGCTCCTCAGAAAATTCACCACTTTGTCTTTATCCGGTACTTCATCCCTGATTGCAGTAAGTATGTAAACTGCGTAATATGTTTCGGGGAGTGATGAGGGCAGCTGTTTGCTTATTGCAAATCCCCCGTTGTCGTTCTGCCTTAAAAGTACGTAATTCTTCAGCTTACTAACATTAACCCGTACTTCCGGCAGGTGCAATATGTCCACCTCCTTCCAAAATAGGCGTCATCAGCCTTAACGGCAGTTGGGGGTGGACGCCATCACCCGCCCTATCAGTATGGTAAGTTTTGCCCCTTTAAGTTTTACCCTTCTGTTCCGGCTGAGTAAAAATAAAATGGATCAGAGCTTGCCTGAACGAATCTTCTCAAGAACTTCCTTAGCGTAGTCAACCTTTATTCTCCTGTCCTTTACCAGTATTTCGACTATCCTGTCAACTTCTTCTCCAACAGCTCCGGCGGATATGGCTATATTCCTCGCATGCAACTCCATGTGCCCCCTCTGTATTCCTTCCGTTGCCAGAGCTCGCAATGCAGCAAAGTTCTGCGCTAAGCCAACTGCGGCAATGACTCTCGAAAGCTCTTCGGCCGTCTTAACACCAAGTATCTTCAGGCAAATTCTGGCCATTGGATTGACCGACGTGGCACCTCCAACTATACCAACGGCAACTGGCAGCTCTATTGTACCAACCAAGTCTCCCTCCCGGTTTTTCTCATACGTTGTAAGGGGTTTGTAGCCACCAAGGGCTGCATAGCTATGTGCTCCTGCTTCAACAGCCCTGAAATCATTGCCCGTTGCGATTACAACTGCTGAAATGCCATTCATTATGCCCTTGTTGTGCGTTGCACATCTGTAAGGATCTGCTTTTGCAAATGCATAGGCTTCAATTACGCCATCAACGACTTCTTCACCCCCAATTGCATCTCTGTCAAAAACAGCCTTTGCCCTTGCAAGTCTGTACGTTGCGAGGTTCGAGACGATCCTCAACCTGACCTTTCCCCCCGTCATGCGCTCAATTATTGGGGCTACAGCTTCAACCATCGTGTTGACAGTATTTGCTCCCATCGCATCTCTCACGTCAACAAGAAGGTGCACGATCAGCATCTGGCCTGCTGTGGTGTGCATCACCCTTGCCTCTACATCCTTACAGCCACCTCCGAGCTTGATGAGGGTACCATCCTGCTCATTTGCCTTCTGTATTATCTCATCTCTATGCCTGAGCACCTCAATTTTTGCAGCAAATGGATCTTTTAATCCCACAACCTGAATCTGGCCTATCATCACCGGCGGCGTTGCCTGCGTAACAAATCCTCCTTTAACTCTTGCCATCTTTGCAGCGTTGCTTGCAGCAGCAACAACGCTCGGCTCTTCTATTGCCATCGGTATGAGGTAATCTTTCCCATCAATCAGAAAGTTCGTTGCAATGCCCAGAGGGAGCTCAAAAGTGCCAATTACGTTCTCAATCATTCTGTCTGCGATATCAAGAGATAGGGAACCATTTTGCAGAATAACCTGCTTTTCTTCTTCACTCAATCCAGCAAACTCTGCAACTTTTTCAAGCCTCTCTTCAATGCTCAGTTTGTAAAATCCGGAAATTCTCGATGATTTCATGGCTGAAATAAAGATGTGGAATTAAAAATACTTTCGTTTGGGGTAAATTATTGATATGCGATATTCCGGAGAAAAACTTAAGTTTATGCAATCAGGCAGCAAAAACAATGATAAAGTTGATTCGATGCCCATCATGCGGGGAAGAAATCGAACTCAACGACCTTTATGAGGGTATGGAAATACATTGCAAGCTCTGCAACAGTATAATGATATACACGGATGGAAAACTGCACCTTCTCGACACAAATGAAGAGTTTGACATCGACGAGCTTGTGCATGACGATGAAGAGGAGACAGTGGAGGAGGAATTTGAGGAGGAGTACTATTTCAGTGATGACATTTGAATTTTTTTAGAATTTTTAGAATCTAACATGAATTACAATTATAATAATCTATCATCACAATTCAGCCTATATTGTGTAGAATCAACAATGATAAAATTTATTAACTATATCTCGACATTCAGCAAAAAATTTCGGGGGGATATGTATTTTACTGGAAGTCAGATTTCATGGAAGGGGTGGACAGGGAGTTGTTACATCGGCAGATGTCTTAGCTGTTGCGGCGTTCAGGGAAGGTTATTATACGCTTTCATTCCCGACTTTTGGGGCAGAGAAAAGAGGAACTCCAGTGGCATCATTCTTAAGAGTGTCTGATAAGCCCATCGTTCTGAGAGATGAGATATACTATCCAGACTATGTTGTCGTTCTTGATTCAACGGTAATGGATTCTGTAAACGTTGTGGCAGGCCTTAAAGAGGAAGGAGTGGCGATAGTGAACTACCCGGATGAAGACAAACTTGGAGAAAAACTTAAAGTTAAGGCTGTGGCAATTAACGCTACAAAACTTGCAATTGAGAAACTCGGCAGACCGATTACGAATACAGTGATGGTTGGAGCGTTTGCAGGTTTGACAGGTCTGATTAAGCTTGAAACTTTAAGAAAGACGATTGCCGAATGGTTCAGGAATCCGTCAATTGCCGGGAAGAATGCAGAGCTTGTTGAGATTGCATATACAGAGATGGAAAAGAGGAGGAATGGCCTGTGATCAGAATAACTCCCGGAGCTGTATCAAAACCTCTTGAATCTCTCAAAGTCAAAACGGGTGATTGGGGTGCAGAATATCCGGTGATTGAGGAGGAGAAATGTATAGGCTGTGGTGAGTGTGAGATATTCTGCCCTGATCTCTGTATAGAACTCATAGAGGCTGGAATGGAGAAAAAGGGGGAGAAAGAAAAAATTATCAGGGTGGCAAAGGTGAATTACGAATACTGCAAGGGTTGTGGAACGTGCAGTGTCGTCTGTCCTGCTGAGGCCATAAAAATGGAACTCAAGGATATCTACAGGGGTGAGCTGAAATGATGAAGGTCGTCAGAGGATTTTACTCCGTCGCATATTCTGTAAGACTCTGCAGGCCGGACGTGATATGTGCATACCCCATCACACCCCAGACTGAAATTGTTGAAAGACTTGCTGAAATGTATGCAAATGGAGAACTCGGGAACTGTGAATATGTAACAGCAGAATCCGAGTTTGGAGCAGCATCAATTCTTGTCGGGGCCTCTGCAACAGGAGCAAGAACGTTTACAGCCACGTGTTCTCAGGGTCTAATTCTGATGAGTGAAGTGCTGTGGAACGCATCTGGTATGAGATTGCCCATAGTTCTTGTAAATGCAAACCGATCACTTTCCGCCCCGCTGAGCATATGGAATGACCATCAGGACAGTATGGCAATGCGGGATGCCGGAATCATTCAGGTTTATGCAGAGAGCAACCAGGAAGTACACGACATGATACCTCAGGCATACAAGGTTGCTGAGGACAGACGTGTGATGTTGCCATTTATGGTCTGCATGGATGGATATAAGTTAACGCACGCTTACGAGCCGGTTGATTTGCTTGATCAGGAAATCGTTGATGGATTCCTTCCGGCTTATGATCCACCTGTAAAGCTCACGACAAAAAAACCTCTCACATTTGGAAGCTATGCAACTCCAGACTGCTATATGGAGTTCCGTGTTGCCATGCACGATGCAATGGATAGGGCAAGGAAAGTTATGGATAATGTGTTCCAGGAGTGGGCAGAGGTCAGCGGACGTGACTGGGGAGGACATATATCAAACGGAGAAGAGGCTGAAACCTGCGTTATAGCAATGGGCTCTCTTGCTGGCTTGGTTAGAAATGTGGTGGAGGAACTGAGAAAGGAAGGTAAATCTGTGAGTTTTATAAAGCTCAGAACTTTCCGCCCCTTCCCTGCTGAAGAACTCAGAAAGGCTTTAACCGGGGCAAGCAAGGTGATAGTTTTTGAACGTAGCCTATCTCTTGGCAGCGAACCTCCTGTAACTCTCGATGTTAAATCCGCAATCCAAAAGATGGGAATTGACGTTTATTCCGTGGTTGTGGGTCTTGGAGGGAGGGATGTGCCGAGAGAACTCGTGAAGAGCACGATTCAGGAGGTGCTTGAGGACAGGGTTAAACCTGGCTTGCACTTCAAGGCCAAGCAGTTCGAAGAGGTGATACCATGAAGCTCTTTGGTTCTGGTCACGGAGCATGCCCGGGCTGTGGTTTACCCATTGCCGTGAAAAACGTTCTTGAGGGTGTTGGGCCGTGTTTCGTTGCTAACTCCACGGGCTGTCTTGAGATAATAAGTTCTCAGTATGGTAAAAGTGCATGGGGGGTGCCATACATCCATTCTGTATTCGAGAATGCTGCTGCTGTTGCAGCCGGTATAGAAGTTGCCCTTAAGGCTCTTAGAAGGACTGATGAGGGGCCAATAGTTGTATTTGCTGGAGATGGTGCAACTGCTGATATAGGCATCGGCCCCCTTTCTGGAATGTTTGACAGGGGGCACAATGTTCTCTACGTCTGTCTTGATAACGAAGCCTACCAGAACACCGGCAACCAGCAGAGCGGCTTAACTCCTTCAGGGTGTTACACCACAACAACGCCGGCAGGCAAAATTATGGCGGGCAAACAGGGACAGAAGAAGGACATGGTTGCTTTTGCTCTCGCCCATAAGCTGCCGTACGTTGCGACTGCGAGTGTAGCGTTTCCAAGAGACATAAAGAGAAAGGCAAAGAGAGCGATTGAATTCAAAGGCCCCAAGTACATCCAGATTCACTCACCATGCGTTACTGGCTGGGGGTTGAATGGTAAGCAGGCTATTCCTGTGGCGAGATTGGCTGTTGAAACCGGTCTTTATCCACTTGTAGAGTATGAAAACGGAGAGCTTGTCAGGGTGAAGAAGGTGAAAGAAAGAAAGCCTGTAGAAGAGTACTTAAAACAGCAGAAAAGATTCAGACATCTGTTCAAGCATCCGAAGGGTCATGAAGTTGTAGAGGAATTGCAGAAAATTGCAGACGGAAACGCTCTAAAATTTGGGCTGGATATTTGAGGAAAAATCTATCTTCCCGACCATTCTCTTTTACCCATGCGTGAAGGAGAGGCACTTGAGATCTCACGTCAGGTGGCAGGTGAGGTTCGAAAGGCAATAACAGCCATTGCTCGTGAAGAAGCTGGAATGGAAGTAGGAATGGGAAAAGATGGCACCCCTACAAAGAAGGTCGATAGAGTTGCAGAGGATGCAGCGCTCGAAGTTCTCAGGCAGTACGATGTTAGAATTGTATCTGAAGAGTCCGGTGTTGTTGGCAGTGGTGATATCATCGTAGCCCTCGATCCTGTGGATGGGACTTTCAATGCAACAAGAGGTATTCCGATTTATTCGGTAGCTCTATGCTTCTCCAGCGGAGAGAGCCTCAGCAATACATTCTTTGGATATGTCATAAATCTCGCCACAGGTACTGAGTACTGGGCTGACGAAGCAGCATACAGGGACGGCAAGCGAATAAATGTCTCAAAACAGGACTCACTTAAATGCAATGCGATAGTGTACTATCCTCATAAGGAGTATGGCTTTAAGAGAATGAGAATTTTTGGCAGCGCAGCCTTGGAGATATGCTTTGTTGCCGACGGCTCCGTGGACTGCTTCATCGATGTAAGAAGGGGAGATGGAAATGGCCTTCTGAGAGTTTACGATGTGGCAGCATCGCTTTACATAGCTGAAAAAGCCGGAGCGATTATTACGGATGATGGAGGAAAGAGTATCTGGAACAAAAAGTTTACAATGGAGGAGCGATTCAAGCTTGTTGTGGCCAATGAAAATCTCCATTCAAAACTGCTTGAGGTGCTGTAAATTCAGGTGTTGAAATGAGAGCTGCTGTAGTCTTCAAGCCCGATTCAATGAACATGGCGGAGGAGGTAAGAGACTTTCTCCTTTCGATTGGAGTGGATGCTGAAGTCTGTGAACAGTCCAGGGAAATTGAGAAGTACGACATCATAGTCAGCGTTGGAGGGGACGGAACTATACTCCGGACGCTTCAAATGCTCGAAAAATGTCCTCCAATATTCGGCGTTAACACAGGCAAGGTGGGGCTGCTAACCCACGCAAATCCGGATAACTACAGGGTCGAACTTGAAAAAGCCATCAGAGAAATGAACGTAGAGGAGTTCATGCGGATAGAGTGCTTTACTGCAGAGAAGCTTGTTGCTCTCAACGAAATCGCAATACTGACCGCAGTTCCTGCGAGGCTTGTGGAATTCCACATTGCCGTTGATGGAGTGAAGATTGAAAGCATGAGGAGCGATGGTCTCCTTGCTTCAACTCCCATTGGATCGACAGCATACGCACTTTCAACAGGAGGGCCTATCATCGATCCTTACATGAGGTGCATGCTGATCGTACCGATTGCCCCTTTTAAGCTTGGCTGGAAGCCTTGGGTTGTTGGCTCTAAGAGGAGGATCACCGTCCGTATTCGCGGAAGACCCTGCCTTGCCATAGCAGATGGCCACAGAATCGTTGAGTTGCAGCCGGGAGCTGAAATGGAGATAAGAGAATCGCCTCATCCAGCAAGGTTTTTCAGCATTGGCAACAGAATGGGAAGGATAACAGAAATGCTCAGACAGATGGATTAAGCTGCCACACACATGCGGCGAAGCAACATCTCACCCTCTCTCGTTCCCTTGACTATCAACAAATCTCTTGATCTTATCATCGTTGAAGCGGTTGGATGAGTTATCCATTTATTCCCCCTTTTTATTGCAACAACGTGCATACCTGTATTTGTCTCTACTTTCGCCTCTCCAAGCGTCTTTGCATCAAGGTTTGACCTCCGAGTTACCTCTACTACAGTTATTATTTCATCCGTCTCCTTCATTGCCTCGCTGAATATCGGATGAATCTCCATTTTCTCAATTACTATCTGTGCTATTTCCCTTGCAGAATCTGCAATGGTCTCACTTGCATATGCTATGTCCAGTAAGGCTGCAAGAGGCTTGAGCTCATCACTCTCAAGATGCCTTGAACTTTCCAGAACCCAGTGCTGGAGTTCGTACTTCATGTTATCAACTTTCTCCTCTATGTATCCCACCTCATGGGCTATCTCCTCATTGTAGTAAAGCAGGGAAAGATAGCTGAGATCTATGGCAAGTTCGGACAGGTTTTTCATATCTATCAGTATATCAACAGCATTGTCAAGATCTTCAAGCTCGAGCTCCGGTTCCACGTCTTCTATTCTCTTCTCCTCTCCAGTAACGAGTTTGTAGAATCTCGGAATGCCAGATATGTCTCCTCTTGCAAACAGGATATCTCCTTTGTGTATCTTTGTATTCCTGTCAGGGCCAAATATCCAGTCGTAACCCCTTTTTATGGCTATGACCCTCATGCCAGTTACTGTATGGAGTCTGGACTTGCCGAGGGTTTTTCCTGCTATTTCGGAGTCCTCTGAAACTGAAGCCTTTGCAACAGTCTCCTCACTCTTAAGGAGTGCAATCTTTACCATATCTTTGGGGAGCTTGAAGTTTCTCAGAACGAGAATGGCTATATCTCCAGCAGCATTGCCTATTTTCTGGGCAGCATTTGCTATCTGGAGTATTGAGGATACAGATTCTGCCTCATCAACTCTCCTTGCTGCCAGAATTGAGACGATCCTTATCTGCTTGAGGAGGCTGTTCATTCTGTCTTCAAGATCAAGGACTTCTTCTGCAATATCCTCGCTATCAAAAAGGACTGCAGAATAGGCAAGATCAACAATAATCTCTGAAGTGTCCTTTATTTCCACAAGCAGATCCTTGACGGTTCGTCGCATTTTTTTACTCATTTTTTCAGACAATATTTAAGGGTTTCGTAAAAATCAGGCTTTCCTCGCTATATATCTTTTGAAAGTGAGGGCTGTTAAAGCTGTGCACCAGTCTTTTAACACCTCTACATCCCCATCATCCGCAGAAGTAATGCTCAGACCGTTCTTGGTAAGTACGGCCAGCTCTTCTCCTGCCTTCAGGACTATTTGCTCCTCATTTCGCAGTATTTCAATCGTATAGGGCGGGTCAAAAATTGTAATGGTGTTTCCATGGCATTCTGCTCTTTCCTTTAACGTATGCTTCAAGAGCTGGAAAGAATTCATGATCTCTGAACACACCTCCCCCCATCCATCTTCGCTCACACTCTTATTCTGCACAGCGTTCATACCCTTATTCTGCACAGAGCACGAAATGCATCAGGCTTTATGAGTGTTTTGCTTTTTGAGATATCTGGATATAGCTTGCAGTAAATACTTCCAAAACCTTTAAATTTACCCAATCTGTGGAGGAAAAAAGGTGGTAAAATGAAACAGCAGGCAGAAATCAGGCAGCTCAAAGAGGGCGGTTATGTCATCATCGACGATGAACCCTGTGAGATTGTGAGCATGTCGGTCAGCAAGCCCGGAAAACATGGAGCTGCAAAGGCGAGAATTGATGCCATCGGCATATTTGATGGGCAGAAAAGGAGCATAGTACAGCCCGTAACGGCAAAGGTTTACGTTCCGATAGTGGAAAGAAAAAGAGCACAGGTGATCAGTATAACAGGAAACGTAGCACAGTTGATGGATTTAACCACTTACGAGACCTTCGAGCTTGTAGTTCCGGAAGGCATGGAGATAGAGCTTGGGAAGGAGATAGTCTATATTGAATCTTTAAATAAGAGAAAAATTGCCGAGAAGTGAAATGCATATCGGCTCCTTTTTTGCCTGTTCAAACTCAGAGCTTGAGGATGCGGAGTATGTTATATTTGGTATTCCGTACGATGCAACGCAGTCATTCAAGTCAGGTTCGCGCTTTGCCCCGAATGCAATAAGGGAGGCAAGCTGGAGCCTTGAGGACTATTCTCTTTTTTTCAGATTCCCGATGTACAGAGCAAAGATCTGTGATGCGGGGAACGTTAATACTGACGGTAGCTTTGACAGTATTGCTGATAGGGTTTCAGGATTCATGGAAAAGCTTTCTGGAGTTCCTATTGCCCTTGGTGGAGAACACAGCGTGACTTATGCGATTGCAAAGAACGTTAAAAAAGCATGCTTTGTTATCTTTGATGCTCATTTTGATATGAGGGGCAGCTTCGATGGAAATCCGTACAGCCATGCGTGTACATCGAGAAGAATATACGAGCTCGGTCACGACATTATACTCGTTGGAGTGAGGAGTTGCTGTGAAGAAGAGGCGCAGTTTGTGAAAGAAAATGACATAGCGGTATACACGGCCTTTGATATTCTTAAAAAGGGGATTGACACCGTAGAAATAGATGCAGATAGGATTTATCTCTCTGTTGATATGGATGTCTTCGACCCTGCATTCGCCCCAGGAGTTTCAACACCGGAACCTTTTGGGCTGAAGCCACTTGACTTATTATTTTTTATTCGCAGGTTTGGAGAGAAAATAGTTGGCATGGATGTTGTTGAGCTCATCCCTGACCCGGAGAAGATAACTCAGGTTCTTGCAGCAAAAATTGTCATGGAGTTTATTGCCTGTAAACACACTTTTTCCTCTTTCCGGTGAAGCATTCTTCGAAGTACTTGCAATCTTCACACGTTATAAGCTCCTTGGATGCATCCTCTCTGTGCTCTTTTTTGCCCGACATGAATCTCTTGATGTGGGAAATTAGAGGATATATAATCTTTTTGATTTTGTTTTAACCTATAGTCTAAAAGTTTAAACTGATGGTTTTAAATTCCTGCCATCAGAAAAAGAACGATCGAAGAATTGATGATGAGTATAATAGCCAAGCTTTTTATAACTCGCAGAACAATTTCTGTTATGTTTATTGTCATCGCCAGCGAGGAAGCGGGACCTAAATCCAACAAGCTTGGAGGGGTGTGGAATGTTGTCGATGCAGAAGCAAGAAAAATGGCCGAAATAGCGGGGGAAGAAATCATACTTGCTGGCCCTCTTTTTGAGAGGTTGGGACAGGACTGGAGCCCGAAGAACAGGATTACCGAAACGAGCTTCGAGGGCACCGTACCTCCCGAGGTAGAGGAGGCTGCAAAGAGCATCGGAATTCCATATTCTGCGGGTAAAACTGGAAAAGTGAACTATGTGCTGTTCAATGTTGAAAGAGGTCTGGAAGAGACTGCAGTGTATGACGGGCGAAAGATGAGAAGGTGTGATGCTGTAAAGGCGGAGGCGTACAAGCTTGTGGGTCTTGACTCTTTGAAGTATGAAGCAACGAGCTATGGAGGGGAATACACGCACTATCTATGCCTGAGTCATGTAATCTCTGAGTTTGTGCGGGCTCTCGTTGAGTACGGTGGTGTATCGCTCCACTGCCATGAATACCCTGTTTTTTATGCAATCGCAAGGCTTGAGAAGCTGAAGGCTCCTGTCAGGACAGTTGCAACCTTTCATGCAACTAAGGTGGGAAGAGCTCTTGGTGTCAAGGTCTTTGAGAGAATAAGAAATGGTGATAGCAGCTTTCCGCCGAACATACAGCATGGCCTTGTAGAGCTGGAAAAGCTCGCCAGGTTTGCAAAGATTGTGACATTCGTCAGTGAGGGTACGAGGAGCGAGGCAAGGCTATTCTACAACATTGAGGGGCTTGTGATAAGAAACGGAATTGATGTTCCATACGAATACATTGACTGGGATAAGAAAAGCAGATGCATGAACAGAATCCGCTCCACGCTTGTATCCAAACTTGGCAGTTTTAATGGAATTGAGCTGGAAGAGGAACAGATAATTCCGATTTATACAATCTCACGCCTGGAGCTTGAGAATAAGGGCTATCCGGATCTTCTCGATTCTCTTGTTATTCTCGACAGAATACTCACCACCAGAATTGAGAACGGTGAGATTGAAGAAGTTAAGGTGTTCTGTTTCCTGATAACTGCACATGGTTATAAGGATCCATCCACGCTTCCTGAAGGATTTCCCGTGTATCTTCCGGATGAAATACTCGTTGGAGATGAGCTCAGACTCAAGAAGATGGTTGAGGAGAGAAAGATTGACACAACCCACCTGAAAAAGAGAGCTGTTTGTGCTCTGCCATATCCCCAGTGGGTCGGCAGAAATGATGGTGGTTTAAATATGACAATAGACGAGATCGCTGCAGGATGTGTTGCAGGTATATTTCCTTCCCGGTATGAGCCCTTCCTTCTTACCGCACTCGAAGCCTGCAGTGAAGCCTGCCCAGTGGTCATAAGCAGGGCATGCGGGTTCAGTGGGGCAGTGAGGGAGCTACAGAAGAAGAAGGGGATATTTGGTGGAGTGATTCTGGTGGACAACATCGAGCAGAGTTACCTCGAGACAGTGACGGATTATGCTTTTGGACTGCATGTCATAATTGATGCATATCTCAGGGATAAGGCGAAGGATAAGATGATGTGCTCAACAGCCTTCATTCTTGCCAATGAAATGAGCTGGGACGAGCCTGCGAGGAAGTATTACGAGATACTGCGTGAGTAATAATATAAGAATTAAGATATGAGTATATTCTGAACAAAATTTTTAAAGGCTAATAATCTTGCAAATAGATAATTAAAACCAGTATATTTGATTAAAGAGGGAAAGAGCTAAATATTTAGGAGTAGACAAGTAATAACTATGTTAGACGATAAAAGGTTGCTTTTAATCTCCCAGTTCGGTGTTGAGGGCTATTCTCTCCTTGCCAAGCTCGGGTGTGTGCACCCCAAAATCCTGTGGATCTCATCCAACCCGTACATCCCGTGGAATATGCTGAAGATTTATTCCTACTCCGGTGATGCAAAGGTTCTCGGGTTCAGCAGGCAGAGCAAGGACAGGATAAATCCTATGAATCTTAACGATCTCGGAATAGCCATCTCTTCATCCACAGAAAAAGGGCGTGCCATAGTTTTTTCATGCATATCAGAGCTTCTGATGTTCCACAAGGTTGAACGGATTTACTATTTTCTGTCTAATATTATGGACAGTGTTGAAGAGGGCCAGTTTATAGGAATGATGATAGAAGGTGCTCAGAGCAAGAAAGACGAACTGCTTATTGCTACACTATTTGATGCAGTTTTTAGGCTCAGAAAGGAGAATGATGAACTTGTGCTATCGCCCGAGCTGTATCTCCCCAGAAAAACCTACAGCCTCAGGTATGAGAGAGGCATTGTTGAAATAGAGGGGGAGGAAATGGAGGAGGAAGTGGTTACCAATGTCTAAGGTCTGCTTTGGCTTTGAGGTTCACCAGCCCTATCGCCTCAATCCGAAATTCAACTTTGAGGTTGCCAGAAAGAAAAGAAAGCTTACAGATATATACTTCAGCAGCAAAAACAAAGAAATTCTGAAGAAAGTTGTGGATAAATGCTATATCCCTGCAACGCAGATAGTGCTTGAAGGGCTTGATTCAGGTTTCAAATGTGCGTTCAGTTTCTCGGGCACTCTGATTGAGCAGCTTGAGAGGTGGGGAAATGATGCCCTTGATCTCTTTAAGCAGGTTGCGAAGCATAAAAATTCTGAAATTCTTGCTCAGACGTACTACCACAGCCTCGCAGGTCTTTTCGAGGATAAGAGCGAGCTTGAGGAGCAGATACTCCTTCACAGGAGTTGTATGAGAAATGTCTTCGGTGTTAATCCGGAGGTCTTTGAAAACACAGAGTTTATATTTAATAACTCAGTTGCATATACTGCGAAAAAGCTCGGTTTTAAGGCAGTGTTTACTGAAGGTGTTGAGAAGGTGTTGGAGTGGAGAAGCCCAAACTACGTTTACTCATGCAATGGAATAAAAATTCTGATGAGAAACTACATGCTTTCAGATGACATAGCCTTCAGGTTCTCATCCAGCCTGCTTACAGCAGATAAATTTGCAGGCTGGCTTGCAGCAACATCAGGCGATTGCATAAACATCTTTGTTGATTATGAAACGTTTGGAGAACACCACTGGGAGGAGAGCGGAATTCTGGAGTTTCTTAGGTGGTTGCCGGTTGAATGCATGAACAGGGGTTTAGAATTCGCAAAGCCGTCTGAGGTTGCAGAATTTGATGCAAGAGATGAAATAGATGTTAATGACTTTGCAACGATATCGTGGGCAGATGTTGAGAAGGACACTTCAGCATGGCTTGGAAATGAGATGCAGCGAACAGCATTCAGAGAGGTGAAAAGAGCAAAAACTTATGCAGAGCATTACAGCAAGGACATATGGCGCTATCTCCAAACGAGTGACCACTACTACTATATGGCAACTAAGGGGGGCTCGAGCGGAGAAGTTCATTCATACTTCAGCCAGCAAAATGCTTTTCATGCCTTTTCCACGTATATGAGAGTTCTCTCACACTATGAAATGAGATGCGCATCAAGGATGAAGAGCAGAAAGGCTGCACTGGCATTGAGAGTTCTTCCGCCTGAAAAAGCCTTCCACTTCTGTACTTCATCAGGATATACTGGTTTTTCTGCATACAGCCTTGACGACTTCTGTGAATGCCTTAAGGCAATTCCTGAAGACTCAGTCTCCTTCCATGCTGGGAGAGGGGACTTCTCGAAGTGGGTTGGGGGAGTTCTGGGTGAGAGAAAACTTGCTTCCGATTTGGGAGTATGTAGAACACGGGAAGAAATTATAGATGTTGTTGATAGAAGAAGGTGTGAGTTATGGAAACTCTTAAAATAGCCTTCTTTTGCTGGGAATCCCTCCATGCGGAAAGGGTTGGTGGTTTGGCAAGAGCTGCCACGCATCTTGCAGAAACACTTGGAGGAAATCATGAAGTTCACTTTTTCACGAGAGGGGGAGAAGATAAAGAGATTAACGGCGTCCACTATCACTACTGCAGACCGTGGGGTGGAAATATCATCGACTACTGCAGAGATATGAGCCTGAAAATGGTTGAAAGATTTAAAGAATTTGATTCTCCAAAGTTTGACATCCTCCACTTCAATGACTGGCATGTTGTTGAGGCGATGCATATTCTGAAGGATAGAAACACTGTTTTCACCTTTCACTCCACAGAATACGGGAGGAATGGAAATAATTTTGGTGACTGGTGGGAGTTCAAAGAGATTTCAGGCAAGGAGTGGTATGCCGGCCTCATAGCGAAGAGGATAACTACAGTTTCCAACACACTCAAAAACGAGGTGATGTGGCTCTACAATATCCCTGACTGGAAGATAAGCGTGGTACCGAACGGTATAGTTCCTGAAGAGTTTCAGGCCGATGTGGATCCGGGAGAGGTGAAGGAAGACTACGGTCTTCATCCCCTCGCTCCCCTCGTCTTTTTCGCTGGAAGGCTTGTTTATCAGAAGGGGCCGGACTTGCTTGTAGATGCAATCCCCTTTGTTTTGAACCACAGATGGGATGTAAAGTTCCTCTTCGCTGGAGACGGAGGCATGAAACTTTGGCTTGAGGAGAGGGCCAGAGGATTGCCCGCAAAGTTTCTCGGCTATCTGCCAGATTTTGAATTCGTAAGGTTGCTAAATGCAAGCGACATTGTTGTCATTCCGAGCAGAAACGAGCCTTTCGGTCTTGTTCTGCTCGAAGCATGGAGTGCTGAAAGGTGCGTTGTTGCAACTGAAGTTGGAGGGCTTGGGGAGAACATAGATAACTTTGTTGATGGAATAAAAGTCTACGTCAACCCCGGGTCAATTGCCTGGGGTATAAACTACGTTATAGATGATCCTGTTGGCGTTCAAATTCTTGGAAGGAGAGGAAAGCAGAAAGTTGAAAGGCAATTCAGGTGGAAAGTAATAGCAGATAAGATGCTGAAGGTTTACCGGGAAGTGATGCAATGAGGATGGTATATTTTGTTGATGAATTTCCCCCTTTTTTTAGAGGGGGGCTTGGTACGTATGCAATGGAGATTACAAGGCAGATCGTGAGACTCGACCATACAATAACGGTGTTCTCCAGAAATACAGGTGATGACCCGACAAGGGATATATGGGAGGGTGTTGAAGTCCACCGCCCTCTCCTGATGAACATCGTTGACGTCTTGCCAATAGCGGTTCCTGAAGACGTTAAAAGGTGGCCCATTGGATCACAGGAGTTTTTCGGTGAAACTCTTCTCTACAACTTTCTTTCAGCCTCTAAGCTTGTCAACAGGCTTGTTGCTAAAGAACGGAGGAAGTTTGACATTCTTGTCTCCCACGACTGGCTTGCAGCTCTCGCCGGCATAATTGCAAAAAGGAATCTGAATCTTCCATTCGTCTTCCATTTTCATTCAACCGAACAGGGAAGGACGAAAGATGGCTCACCTACAGTTAAGGAGATAGAGAGGATGGCCGGTCTGAAGGCTGACCTTATAGTTACCGTAAGCTATGCCATGCGGGACGAACTCGTGAGCCTCGGTTACCCGGAGCAGAAGATAAGAGTGGTTTACAATGGCGTCGATGAAAGAAAGTACAGACCGGATAGATTTCCAGAAGATGAGGTCAGGGCTTTCAGAGAGAGGATAGGTGTGGGAGACAGCCCAATGATTTTGTTTGTTGGCAGACTTGCATGGGTTAAGGGAGCAGACACCCTCATAAGAGCAATGCCACTGATACTGCGGGAAGTGCCGGATGCGAAGCTGGTGATACTCGGCAAGGGTGACCAGCAGACTCTTCTCGTTCAGCTTGTGCACTCTCTTGGTCTGCAGGAAAATGTGATACTTCATTTCAAGTATGTGAGTGAAGAGGAAAGAATACTGTACTATGCGGCATGCGATGTTGCCGTATTTCCATCCAAATACGAACCATTTGGTATTGTTTGCACAGAAGCAATGGCTATGGGAAAGCCCGTTGTTGTGGGAGCAAGAGGGACTTCTGGAATGAGAGAGCAAGTAATTCCTGAAGGAAGCAATGCATGTGGCTTTCACGTTAACCCCTATGACCCTGCGGACATAGCCAAATTCGTTCTCACTCTGTTGAAAGATACTGACTTGAGGAGTAAAATGGGCAGAAATGCAAGAAGCAGGGTTCTGGAGAGATTTACATGGAAAGCTGTGGCGGATAACACCATTAATGTTTATGAGGAGGTTGTATCGTGAAATCCGTTATAATCTCCAAAAAGCTCGATCCAGAGGCAAAGAAGATGCTTGAGGAGAGGCTTGGTGAGATAAAAGGATTTAAAGAAATCATTTTCGGTTACATTTCTGCTGAGATAGTCTTTGAGGAGAAAGAGGTTGGAGAGTGCCTGAATCTCCTCAAGGAGCTGAATATACCGGTTGAGAGAGTAGTTGATAAGAGATGATAGGATTTGGAAGTGAAATCAGAGATTACAGCTTTGCAAGCAGGAGAGAATTTATAATGGTCAGCGGAGATAGTTACTGCTCTTCCTCGCTTGCAGGAAACACAAGAAAGTATCATGGCCTTCTCGTTTCTGGTAGGAGAGTTTATCTCTCAACCCTTGATGAATTTATAAACGGGAAGCGAATATCGGTTGCGAGGTACTCTGGAGGTTTTGACAGTGGCCTTGAGTATGTGACTGGATTCAGTCTTTATCCTCCGGAGTTTCACTACTTCGTGGACGGTGTGTTTGTTAAAAAAACGATTGTGTTTGACGGTTCTGTGAGAATAAAGTATGACGTTCTCGGGAAAGCGGAGATACAGGTTGTTCCCCTTATAACGGACAGAAACATCCATGAAACCAGAAAAACCTTTGATTTCTCCCAGAAGAGGCTTGAAGATGGTATCGCAGTGGGGAGGTTGAGAATAACGTCACCGGAGATGAACTTTCATGAGAGCCCGGATATATACTGGAATGTATTTTATTCAAAGGATTATGAACGGGGATACGATTGTATAGAACATCTGTACACACCCGGCTACTTCTCATGTACGGTCAAAAACGGAAGCGTTGAAGTTAAGGCAGAGATTGAGGGAGCTGAGAAGATAGCTAAAGCTGTAAGCCATAAAAGACCCTCAACTTCTGTTGAATGCTTAGAGCTGTCGGCAGATAGTTTCCTTGTTGGCAGTACAATATATGCGGGCTATCACTGGTTTGCCGAGCCATGGGGGAGGGATGCGTTTATAAGCCTGCCCGGTCTCTTGCTTGAAAGAGAGAAATTCAGAGAAGCGAAAAACGTTTTCAGATTTTTTGCAAAAAGAATGAAAAATGGCGTAATTCCAAATGTTTTGGGCAAGTACAACTCAAGCGATGCCTCGCTCTGGTTTATTTACGCACTGACAAAATACTTCGAGAAGAGGGAAGATAAGGAGTTCCTTTCTAAAATGAAGCCGTACGTTGAAGAAATCATGACGAAGTATCCTGAAAGCGATATTGCAGAGCTCGATGGATACCTGATTTCTGTGAAGCCATGCAGCACTTGGATGGATACCCGGTACACTCCGAGGGAAGGAAAGCCTGTTGAGATAAATGCACTCTGGATTTACTCTCTGAAATTTGCTCAATCAATTGGTATTGAAGTTCCCTTTTCGCCAAAAAAAGCTGAAAAAGAGTTTAACAGGTTCTGGAATCCAGAAAAGAGCTGTTTTTACGATGTAATCGACCCTTACGATGACTCAATAAGGCCTAATCAGGTTATAGCAGTCGCTCTGGGTGTTGGAGATGGTGAAAGAGCAAAGGCTCTTAATGTCATCAGAACCAGGCTGCTAACTCCGTACGGGCTGAGGACTCTCTCCCCCGATGATGATAGATACAGGGGAAGGTACTGCGGAGACAAATCGTACCACAACGGATGCGTGTGGCCCTGGCTCATGGGATTCTACGTAGAGGCTCTTCTGAGACAGGGAGAGTCGGGAGATAGGTTGAAGATGCTCCTGATCCCTCTGCTTGAGCACATCAGAGATGCAGGATTGGGAACTATTTCGGAAATATTCGATGGAGATCCCCCTCATGAACCGAATGGATGTATCTCTCAGGCATGGAGCGTTGCCGAAGTTCTTAGAGCTTGCAAACTCCTCTCAGGGTTTGAATTTACTTAAGCTCTAAATTTTAAAGCTCTGGTAGCATTTAATTTTCACATAGTCACTTATCAGGAACCACACCAAGCAGTATGTCCATATAAGCCCTGCATATTCAACGCTCACCGGGGCCATAAGTACGCCCATAACTGCAAATATTGTCGCAGCTATTTTGGTTCCTACTGCACTCCAGAATAGCAGTCTTCCGGGCTTAACGCTCCAGAAATGTTTTCTCGTTCTTGTTACAAAGATTGTCAGATGGCCAGCAACTGCGAGCTTGAGAAACATAAAGGTCTTCAGAGTTTCGTGATCGACGGACATAGATACGGCGATGAAGTAAAGCGTGAAGCTCGATATCAATCCGGTAATACCGAGAACCGTGGCAACGGCGAGCAAAGACTCAAGGTTCCATTTTTCAGGTCTTCTCGAAAATACAACGTTGTCGTACGCTATGGAAAGAATCGGTATATCGTTCAGCAGAGCGAGCAGGATTATCATGGTGGCTGTTACCGGGTAGAAATTGAATACAAGTATGGACAGAGCAATAAAGAAAAGAAGCCTTATCGTTTCTGCAATTCTGTAAATTGCGTAGCTCTGCATTCTCTGAAATATCCTTCTGCTCTCCTTTATTGCATCGATTATCACTGAAATCCCCGGGCTCGTGAATACTATGTCCGCAGCGGACTTTGCAGCATCCGTTGCACCTGCGACAGCAATTCCTACATCAGCTTTTTTGAGGGCCGGGGCATCGTTAATGCCGTCTCCGGTCATTGCGACTGTATGCCCGTGCTTCTGAAGGGCATCAACAATAACGTACTTGTGCTCCGGAAAGACCTCTGCGAATCCGCTCACATCTTCCACAACTCTCGCAACATCTGCGTACTTCAGCTTCATCAGCTCTTTAGCACTGAGAATGTTTGTACTCATGTTGAGAAGCTTTGCAACCTCTATTGCTATTGCTATGTGGTCTCCCGTAACCATTTTCACTTCCACGCCCATATCTCTTGCCAGCTTTATTGTTTCTGCTGAATCTGCTCTTGGCGGATCGTAGAGGGGTATAATCCCGGCAGTTTTCCACTTATCCCCGTGATTAACAGTAACAGCAACGGCAATCGCTCTATAGCCTTTCTCTGCAAGTTCGTCAACATAATCGCTCAGATCCTCTCCTGTAATCTCAGATATAACCTGTGGAGCCCCTTTAGTCACTCTGAACGTTCTTCCGTCTTTTTCAACTGCAGCTTCACTTCTCTTTCTTACGGGATCCCATGGTATGAATTCAACCACCCTGTACTCTTTAAGCTTCTTTTCGTCTGCTCTGATAAGTACAGCATCATCTATTGCGTTACCACTCTCAGAAGCGAGTGCGGCAAGCAAAAAGACGTCTTTCTTGCTAAATTCGAATGTTACCGGGTCTCCAGCGGTTAATTTATTCTCTGTCAGGGTTCCTGTTTTATCCGAACAGAGTATGTCCACTCCCGCAAGTTCTTCAATTGCCACGAGCTTCCTGACTATTGCCTCTCTCTTTGCAAGGTTTAGAGCTCCAACAGCCATTGTTACCGACATCACCGCTGGCAGTGCCGCTGGAATTGCCGCAACCATGAGGACGAGAGAGAACCTGAGCATCTCCAGGATGCTCTCGTTCCTGCTAATTGAAACGAGGATGACTACGAGGATTACTGCTATGGCAAGGACTATCAGGTAGTTGCCTATTTTCAGGATGACTTTCTGAAACCTGCTCCCCTCTCTGACCTCTTCAACGAGTTTTGCTGTTTTACCGAAGTACGTTTTCTCTCCGGTGGCCTTAACCACCCCTACTATCTCGCCTCTTCTGCAGATTGAGCCCGAATAGATCGTATCTCCAGCCTTTTTTTCAACGGGCAGTGATTCTCCTGTCAGAGCGGACTCATCAAACTCGCTTTTCCCATCCAGTATCTCGATGTCTGCAGGCACTATATCTCCTATTCTCACCCTGACAACATCGCCGGGAACGAGGAACCTTGCCTGTAAGGTTCTCCACTCTCCATCTCTCAGAACTCTTGCTTTTAGGGCAAGGTGCTTTTTTAGGACTTCTATCGCATTTTCGGCTCTGTGCTCCTGCCAGAAGCCGACAACACCGTTTACCAGTAGCAGCACGAAGATTATATAGAGATCTGCCCAGTGCTTAACGAGAGCAGAAAGTATCAGGGCCACTTCAATCATCCACGGTATGGGACCCCAGAAGTAGGAGAGAAACTTTAAGACAGGATGCCTCTTTTTCTCAACGATTTCATTGTAGCCGTATTCCTTCAGCCTTCTTTCTACCTTTTCCTCCGTCAGACCTCATATTTCATTCTTCAGCTCCTCCGCAAGCCTGAACGGGTCGCTTGCCACAACTGCCGTTCCAGCGTAAAGCTCCATCCCTCCTATGTCCGTCGTTCTGCTCAATGGGTCTCCTCTGTCAACTATTCTTGTAACAAACGTATCTATGTCGTGTATGGCTGGCATGAATATGGCAAGGTTGAAGCTCCTCACGCCGAGCCTGTGGTAGCATCTGAGAACAAGGGCTATGGCCGAGGGTAATTCTGAAAGGCTGTTTGAGAGCATAACTACTTCCTTCTCCTTGAGAGGCGTGAGATAAGCCATCAGCCTGACATTGTTGTATCTGAAGCCAAGCCCGAGGTTTTCGTGGATGAGATATATGTCGTCAAAGTACTCCGAGTTGTACTCCATTATATAACTCTTCCTTATTCTGTTATAGAACTCCTGCCTTCCGTAAGGCTCCCTTGAGATCAGAGCCTGTGCATGACCGTGTATTATGCTCGCTCCAGCTCTCCACAGGCAATTCCACATAAAAAAGGGGTATTTTGCATCTTTATCGTATTCGTTTGCCTTTTTGAACCATCTCTGAGCCACATCAAGATAGTCTGCTATCTTCTCCTCATCGTAGACAAAGGGGTTGTGGTCTCTGAAGACTATAACAGCATGAAGATAATCGTACTTGGCTATGTTTGATGCTGTTATACAGTGTTTTCCCTCAATCCTGCCAAATGCATCTTCTGGTGTTTTTTTAAGAGGGTTGCAGAATGTTCCGCCTTTACTTTCTTCAATCATATCTTCAATATCTCCGCTAACTCTCGCATCTATTGGTCTTCTTGCCCTCAGTTCATTGAAGAGCGTGCTCTCTAAGGTTAACTTGTTTGTAACTCTCACAATGCGCTGTTTCTCGCATTCACCAAACCTCTCAATTGCCCACTTTCGCATCGTTTCTGGCAGTTTCAGTCTTCCAACTTCGGAATAGAATCGGTATATACGCTGGAAAAAGGCTTTTTTATCCTCTGGAAGATTTTCAACAATCTCCGGCAGTTCTGTGATTGAAAAATTCATAACTTCAGTCCTGTAGAGAATATTAAAATCTTACTTAATTCTGGATTTTGGATTCTTAGACGCCCGGATGCCCTGTCAAACAAACCTTTTTAAGAGATTGCGTTGAAGACTGTAGAGATGGAAATAACAGGCTGGTTGCTCGATGCGGACTACATAACCGAAAATGGGAGAGTCGCCGTTAGGCTGTGGTGTAAGGACGAAAAAGGAATTTTTGTAGCCTACGACCGCTCTTTTCAGCCTTACTTTTACGCTATAAGGGAAGAAGGAGTTACTGCTGAAGACATAATGGACATAAAAATCCAGAAGAAAAAAGAAATTATTTCTCCTGACAGAGTCGAGGAAACAGTTGCAAAGAATCTGGGTAAAGAAGTTGAGGTCTTCAAAATTTACGCAAAACACCCCCAGCACGTTCCAAAGCTTCGGGAAGCTGTTGGAGAACTTCTGGAGGTCAGGGAAGCGGACATCCCTTTCGCATACCGTTACCTGATTGATAAAAATCTGGCATGTATGGATGGAATAGCAGTCGAAGGGATCGAGCGTAGCGGCACACTCAGAAGTTACGAGGTCAAGAACGTTGAAAGAGTGGCAAAAGAGGATTTTCCAGAGCTGAAAATACTGGCCTTTGACTGTGAGATGCTTTCTGCAGTTGGAATGCCAGATGCAGAAAAAGACCCGATTATAGTCATATCTGTAAAATCAGGAGGTTCTGAGGAGATTATAAACGGAGATAACGAAAGGGAGGTCATGAAGAGGTTCGTGAAAGCTGTGAAAGACATAGATCCGGACGTGATTGTTGGATACAACCAGGACAACTTTGACTGGCCATACATAAAAAAGAGGGCGGAGAAGCTTGGAGTAAGGCTGGACATAGGCAGAGATAAAAGTATCTTGGCAATAAGGGGTGGGAGACCAAAGATTGCCGGCAGATTGAACGTCGACCTCTATGATATAGCGATGAGAAGTATAGACGTCAAGATAAAGAAGCTTGAGAACGTTGCGGAATTTCTTGGCACAAAAGTGGAAATTGCGGACATAGAAGCGAAGGACATCTACAAGCACTGGACAAAAGGCGATAGGGAGGCTGTGCTGAGATATGCAAGACAGGATGTCGTGAACACCTATCTCATAGCTGAAGAATTGCTACCGATGCACTATGAGCTTTCGAGAATGATCCGCATCCCCCTCGACGACGTCACAAGATGTGGAAGGGGCAAGCAGGTTGAATGGCTGCTGATGAGTGAAGCCTACAGGCTCGGAGAGCTTGCTCCAAATCCGAAAGAGGCAGGGGAGAGCTACGAGGGAGCTTTTGTTCTCGAGCCTGCAAGAGGTTTGCACGAGAACGTAATCTGCCTGGATTTTGCCTCGATGTACCCGTCAATAATGATTGCGTTCAACATAAGCCCCGACACACTCGTAATAGGCAAATGTGATAGCTGCAACGTAGCCCCTGAGGTGGGTCACAAATTTAGAAAAGAGCCAGACGGTTTTTTCAAGCGCATCCTGCAAATGCTGATAGAGAAGCGTAGAGAACTAAAGAAGATAATGAAGAAACTCGATAGAGAAAGCAGTGAGTACAGGTTGCTGGATATAAAGCAAACAACTCTCAAGGTTTTAACAAACTCATTCTACGGCTACACCGGCTGGAGTTTTGCAAGATGGTACTGCAGAGAGTGTGCTGAAGCGACGACAGCATGGGGGAGGCACACGATAAAGAAGTCTGCAAAAATTGCCGAGGATCTGGGATTTAAAGTTCTTTATGGTGATACGGACAGCATCTTCGTCAAAAAAGATGGACTGAGTCTTAAAGAACTCAAAAGGGAAATCGGGAGATTGATAGGGAAGTTGAGAGAAGATATGCCGATACAGATAGACATTGATGAGTACTACGATGTTGTTTTCTTCGTTGAAAAGAAACGCTATGCTGGCTTAACATCTGATGGCAGAATAATCGTGAAGGGGCTTGAAGTCAGGAGGGGGGACTGGTGCGAGCTTGCAAAGCAAGTTCAGAGGAAAGTCATAGAGATAATACTGAAAGAGCGGAGCCCGGAGAAGGCCGTTGAGTACGTAAGGGAGATTATAGATGAAATAAAAAGCGGAAAAATCCCGATAGAAGATTACATAATCTACAAGGGTCTTACAAGAAAACCATCAAAATACGAAAGCGTGCAGGCACACGTCAAGGCTGCGATGAAAGCTGCAAAGAAGGGGATTGTTTACACCATCGGCTCAAAGGTTGGCTTTGTTGTTTTGAAAGGAACAGGTAATATTGGTGACAGGGCTTTTCCATCCGACCTCATCGAGAGCTTCGATGGTGATACGATTACAGATACGGATGGAAACCGCTACAAGCTCGACAGAAACTACTACATCGACAATCAGGTAATTCCGGTGGTTATGCGAATACTGGACAGGTTTGGCTATACAGAGGGGCAGTTGAAGGGGAAGGAACAGAAAACGCTCGATGCGTTCTGGTAGCGTCAGATTACATATTCTTCATTGATCTCATATCTGGTGGTATCTTCTTGTTTTAATATTAAGTGAGATGGTGTTATAACGTTTTGCGGGTATTTGAAGTCCTTCCGCTCCGTGAACCGATAGCAAGGTTATAAGATTTGCGGAGGGATTTAAGCGAAGTGCCAAAGGCACGAAGTCAGATAGCCGCTTGTTGTACGAGTGCGGTAGCACCGAGCAATCCGAAGGATTGCGAGAGTCCCAAACCCTGCTCATTTCTTTCCCTCCTTTTCCATGATTTCTAGCAGTTTTTCTCTCAATGCAGGGATATCTTTTGTTGCTGTATCCCATACAGCGTCTAAATCTACTCCAAAGTATCCATGTATCAGTTTATCCC
>JARQZL010000037.1 GCA_029984855.1 Archaeoglobales archaeon
CTACAGGCTTACCGAGAGAGGCAAAAACCTTTTAGAAAAGTTAAGAGAGCTGAACTCAGAGTTCAAAAAGCTTTAGCCCCAGACTGGTGATTCTTACCTCTTCTCCCCTCACTTCTGCAAAGCTGAATTCGCTTAGGAACTGTATGGCCTTTTCAACCTTCTCCCCTGTCACGCCTGTCTTTTCCGCAACTTCCTCAATTCTGTGCCATTGCATGCCGCTGAGCAACTTTAGAATTGCGTTAAGCGTTTCATTCAGCCTATGCATGCCCACACGAATTTCTATATTCTATTTATTTTTTTCGCTTAATTTTTTGGTAGGTATTTTTAATACTATTCCGGATAAGACCTTTGATAGGTATTTTCAGTACTTACCGGCGATTCTTACATGCTTTTACGTACAAAAATCATAAAAAAAGTATGCGGGCGCCCGCTGTCATGGGTGAAATACTAAATCTGCTGAGGGAAAAAGAGTATGAAATTGGAGAGATTTCAAATGTTTTAGGGATTCCAGAGCCCAAGGTCAGGGAAATTCTGCAGGCATTGGCCGGAATCGGACTCGTTGATGTCAACGGAAGTTTTAGGGTCAGGCTGAGCTCCTTTGGTAGGGCAATTGCAGAGATGGATGTGAAATAGGGAATGCAGAAGCGAGCCTCGTACCTGAGTTATAGCAACTCGAATTGGCTGGAGTTGAGTTAGGAAAGGAGATAAGATGATAGTATCAGTACTAAAAAAGCTCGTAATAAGCTTGTTAAAAAAACTCTTCCGACGCATTCTTATTTCGAGAAAGGTAACTTCAATACCATGAAGAGAGTTGAATTCTACACGATAGATGACCTAAGGGAGGAATTAGAAAGGGGTGCAAGCGAGACGGAAGTGGCCGTTAAAAAATGGGACTCTATTGTTGAAGCTTTGAAGGTTGTTGAAGAGGTAAGTGTTCAGATGACCTCCTACTGTCTTAAATATCATAAATTTGGTTGTAGGGGCTGTCCCATCACAAAGTACGACTACCCCTGCGGACATCCGTATGCGACTTTCACCATGTTTTATCAGGAGCTCAGGAAGCTGAGGATTATGGCTGAAAGCCTTTACGCCATTCTGCTTGCGATAGATAGGGAAGATAAAGAGAGTAAGAGTCACTACGTGTAAGATTTTAAGTATTTACTTTTGTTTTGCATTACCGCACCGCTACTTCTTCAAATATAAAATAAATTCAAATATTGAAGCTTACATTGTCGAGATCCTGTAGCTGGTTGAGCACATTTTCAATGTCGTTTATAGATTCTTCAATCTGTGTTACTTCCTTCACCTCTGTTGGCTGGGTTTTCGGTGTTGGAGTTGGTGCTGAAGTCTGAGCCTGTTTCTGAGCACAGCCCAGGAGGAGAAGAGCAGCTATGACCAGCAGGACAATTGCCAGTTTTCTCATCACTGCTCACCTCCTATCTCAAGTTCGACGCTGCCCTCGTAAGTTTTTTCTTCGGTCATGTTGTATCTCGGGAGCTTCTTAACCCTATACGTTCCGCTTCCTTCGAGGTACGCAGTACCGTAACCCTTTATGAAGAGGCTGATGTTCTCTCCCTCAACTGTAACTTTAATATCCTTTCCTCTGATGACAGCCTTACCCTGTCCACTTACCTTTGCCACTCCATCCTCAACACTCTGGTTGCCGAAACCCACCAGCGTGACGATTGCAGTATTTGGCTCAACGGTTAGTTCTCCACTACTCCTGACAACAACTATACCTGTCCCTTCAAATTCAGCAGTTCCGTTTCCTCTGGCAAAAAGTTCACCTGTCTGGTTGCCGAAGAAGATCTTACCCTGTCTGACTCCTAATTCTTTTACGATTTCTCTAACATCCTTGAATGAGTCCTTCAGGAGATGGATGGCATCTACAATGAGTTCACGTGCTTCGTTAATATCATTCTGCGTTTCCGCATTTGTCAGAGCATCCTTTGCCTCATCAAGCTTGTCCTTTGCCTCATCAAGCTTTGCTGCATAGTCTTCAAGTATAGCAGCAAGTTTTGTATCGTTTGTTTCACATATGCGCTCCTCAAGCCTGAGCTGAAGATCATCTGCCTTGTTTATCACATTCTCTATTTTTACTATCACCACCTGCATTGCCGTAGCTTTTACAAGAATCCTTGTGCTCTTCCATTCCTCTTTAAGCTCTTTAACTGCATTTCTAAGTTCCTCAGGGGTCTGTGATTCATTTATTGCCTGCAGTTTCTCCTCAAATACTGCTCTCTCGTCTTCAATTCTTGCAAGCATTGCCTCTTTTGTCTCATTATCCATGTTAGAGTTTAAAACCATGTTTTCAATCCTGTCAAACCACTTCTCAATGTACGTGCCGCCGGCAAGGCAGTACCTCTTCGCATGTCCGAAGCTGAGTTTTCCATGCTGCCTGAGATTCGTGTATTCTTTTTTGATGGCTTTGTACTCATCCCTGGCTTTGATGTATTTCTCTCCAGCATTGTGCAGTCTCTCTCTAACCTTTTCCATTAGCTCGTGTTTTACCTCGTGTTTTTCTTCAACACTTTTGTTTTCTTCAACACCTAGTTGGTGATGTTGGCCAGCCGTCACCCCAGTTTCAGTTTCATTTACTTCCATGCTGGTGCTGACATTTGCGTGCTCTGTATTCGTTATCCACGTACCTGTCTCCACGTTCATTTTCATCTGCGCCAGTGCCGTTCCTGCCGTCACAAGGCACAGAAGTGCCACCGCAACAGCCAATACCACTCGCCTCATCCGCATCACCTCAAATTAAAGTTCGCACGTGAAAATATAAACATGTTTTTCTGCCCAATCACTAAAAATTCGAGAAAAAGGCTTTAAAACTTTAAAAATCTTTATAACCCTTTAAACAGGTTTAAGGAAATCTGTCAGAGCTCGGATCCCTCAAAGTAATCGGTTTTGTACTCCTCCACTATTCCTGCATCACAGTAGCGAGCAAGATCCTCCTCAAGCGGTATGCTTGCAATTACTTTCAATCCGTACTTCCTCGCAAGCAGACTCGTACTGCTACCAAAACGGGCAATTCTCCCACACTCCGGACAGCGATAGTAGCTCATGTTCTCAACAATACCGAGAACCTCAGTATCCATGGTTCTTGCCATGTTTATTGCTCTCTCCACTATGCTCGCTGTGAGGTCATGAGGTGTGGCAACCATAATCGTACCGTCAAGCGGTATATCCTGCAAAACTGTAATGGGAACGTCACCTGTGCCGGGAGGCATATCGACTATGAGGTAATCCAGATTGCCCCACGAGGTGTGCGCTACAAAGTCTTCAAGAACCTTTGTTATCATCGGGCCGCGCCAGACCACGGCAATGCCTTCAGGAGTCATAAACTGCAGAGACATTACCCTGATTGCATACTTGGACGTTAAAACAGGCTCAAGCCCGTCTATACTTGAGAGAGGTTTCTTCCTCTCCAAGCCGAAGAGTTTAGGGATACTCGGCCCAAGAAAATCGGCATCAAGTATCCCTACAAGCCTTCCCTGTCTTGCGAAGTGGACTGCAAGCAATGCCGTGACTGTTGACTTTCCAACACCGCCCTTTCCACTCATGACAGCTATCCTGTGCTTTATGTGCGTCATTTTCCTCTTGATCTGCTCCTCAAGCTCTATTTTCTCCTGCTTTTTCTCCTGCATCTCATCACCTCAGCGAATTCCAGATTTCGGTAATTGCCTTTGCAGCCTCCCCTTTAAACGGAAAGCTGAGCCTTGATAGCTGCTCTGGAATGGCCGAATCATAAACTATTCTACCAACAACCTCAACACCCATATCTCTGCATACCTCTTCTATTTTTGAGGTCATCTCCGGGTTGAGGTCGTACTTGTTGATTGCGGCTACACAGTCAACTCTGAAGTGCTTTGCAAGCTTTATCACACGTTCCATATCTGATATCCCCGAAAGCGTCGGTTCAGCTATCACTACAGCCACGTCCGTGTTTGCGAGAGAGGCAATCACCGGGCAGCCTATGCCAGGGGCACCATCTACCAGCAACAGCTTTGCTCTTTTCTCTCCAGCTATAAGCTTTGCCCTTTCTCTAACCTCTGAAACCAGCATACCACTGTTCTCCTCGCCGGGATAGAGCATTGCATGGACCATAGGGCCATAATAAGTCTCAGAGATGAATATTTTTCCGGACTCTGCAATTCGCATCTCCACTGCCTTCTGCGGGCATGCGTTGAAGCAGAGGGCACAGCCCTCACACCTTGTTTCGTCAACGGAATACACATCATCCGGTACTATTGCATCGAACCTGCAGAGGTCATAGCACAGCCCGCAGGCCGAGCATTCATCTGTTATAAAGGCTTTTCTGCTGCCCTTAAACGGTTCCTCCTTCACAACTTTCGGTCTCAGCAGTATGTGAAGATTTGGAGCGTCAACATCACAGTCAGCAGTGACCGCATTACCAGCAAGGCTTGTAAACATTGCAGTGACCGTTGTCTTACCTGTACCCCCCTTGCCGCTTATTACTGTTATCTGCCTCACAGCCCCCTCACCCCGTCGTATATTTCTTCAAAAATGCCTTCAAGGCTGGAGAGTAACTCTCCCCTTGAGTATGCTGAGGCTATTTCAGGACTGAAGGGGATTCTTGAGAGAACAGGTATATCTTCCTTCCTGCAGTAGCTTTCAATATCAAATGGGAGACCATGCTTGTTTATCACGACTCCAAATGGCTTCTCAAGTTTTCTTACGACCTCAACTGCAAGCTTCAAATCGTGGAGACTCAAAGGAGAGGGCTCTGCCACAAGAACGATAGTATCTGCATCCCTCACACTCTCCACCATCGGACACGAGACGCCAGGAGGGCAATCCAAGACTGCTTTCTTTCCCGCTCTCTTCTTGACCTCTTTTATGATTGGGATTGGTGAAGCTTCACCTATTTCAAGCTGTCCATACGTGAGCTTTATCCTGCCATCAACTTCCACTATTTTTCCCATCTGCCTGTTGAGCTCTGTTATTGCTCCTTCCGGGCAGAAGTAACTGCAGGCTCCACAGCTATGGCATATCTCGGGAAAAACAAAAGCAGAATCCTTCAGAATGACTATTGCATTATACTGGCAGACCTCTCTGCATTTGCCGCAGGCGTTGCACTTCTCTGTATCAATCGAGGGGACAGGTCTGAAGACGGGAGTCTCCTTACTTCTGCCCCTTATGAAAACATGGTCGTTTGGTTCCTCCACATCGAGATCAAAGATTGGAAGAGAATTAAAACAGGCAAGATTTACTGCAATCGTCGTTTTGCCCGTACCACCTTTACCAGATGCTACCGCTATCTGCATACTATAATCTCCGGCCCATTCCTCTTCCCATTCCTCTTCCTTTTCCTCCAGAGGGGGATGTTATTTCCTCAAGTTCTCCTCTGAGCATTCTTTCTATTGCCTCACTAACTTTCATTCCAGATGCCCTGTAAGCCTTTATGCCTGCCGCAGTTAAAACGTTGTAGGCATTTGGTCCAAGCATGCCAGTCAGGACAGCATCAACGTCTCTGTCAGCCATAAGCTGCGACGTTGCTATACCGGCCCCTCCACTTGCCGCAGCGTTCTCGTTTCTTATAATTTCATAATTTCCTATCCTTCCGTTCTCCACATCTACGACAGTAAACGTTGGAGCTCTTCCAAACATGTCCGTAATAACGTCGTCTATTCCGCCTCTTGTAGTTGAAGCTGCAATTCTCATACAGTCAATTGCTTGTGAGCGTTATTTAAAATTTTAGGCTATCCGAAAATTTAGCGTAAACTATTTATTTATATAACATCCCGCCAGTCGTAGCTTCTGAATTTTAGATCCCTCCTCTTTCTCTCAAGAAATCGCTGAACCGTTGAGTGCTGTGCCCCCTCAACAAGCATCATGATTGCCTCTCTCGCAGCACCTGTAGCATCCGGATCACCTATTATCGCAACCGTCTTACCGTAAATCGAAATGTTCACATTGAGCATCTCCTCTATTGCTCTTCTTACCTTCCCCTCTTTCCCTATTATTCTGCCCTTTACCCTGTGCAGAGCACTGTCCGGGACGTAGTCTGTCAGGTCAATAACTTCAAGAATGCTGAATTCATCAAGCAGCTTCATCGCAACTTCCGGACTGAAACCATGTGCTACTGCATTTATCAGATTTCTTGCCTTTAAAAACCCTATTGCCTCCTCTCCCTCAATTGTCACTATTCCAGTTTTGCTGTTTATCTTTATTCTGCACCCCGTTCTCTCTTCAATTCTCTTTTTTATCTCGCCTTCTTTCCCTATTAGAGCGCCTATTCTGTCATCCGGAATTCTCAGTTCAGCTACCTGCATTCTCCTCCCTCACGCAGGAAAGAATTTCTTTTTCATCTGCTTTAACGCCGTGCTTTTTGAAAAACCTTACGAGGTTTCTGATATCTCTCTCCAGATACGAGTTTGCAAGAGGATGTGTTACCAGCACGGCCTGACTCATATCTATAAGATAAATCCTGTCTTTGAGCATTATGTTGTATTCGCTCAGATCGGCATGGACAAGTTCAGCCTTCTGGTAGAGCAGTTTGACGTTCTCCACAACTTCTCTGAATAATCCTTCTGCGTCCGGTAGCTCCTTCAGCTCATTAAGGGTCGGGGCAGGTACTTCTTCCTCTCCAATGAACTCCATCACCAGAACATTCTTCATACAAGTTACCGGTTTTGGAACGCTCACTTCTGCATTATATGCTCTATAAAGGTTCTTGAACTCTTTTTCAGCCCAGAGGTGTATAATTTCCCTCTTAGATATTCTCCTCCTGTCGAATCGCCTGTCACCGAAGAGATATTCATCCCTCTTGTAGAATTCACTCGTCTCGACCCGGTATATTTTGATTGCCAGTGGCATATCTCTGCCATCCCAGAACCCGTCTGCATAGAAGAGGTTTGCCTCCTTACCTGTCGAGATGACTCCTCCCATTGCTTTTATTATACCCCTCGCAGAAAGCCTGTAGAGGACTTTGAGTGTTCTCAAATCGAGAACCTCAGCATATATTTTTCTTTCCTCGCTGTCTTTCTCCTTTATTCGAAGTTTGTCGAGGTATGCATCTATCCTCTTTATATCTTTCTTCACCATCGAGATGATTCTCTGATCCGGTATATATCACCATCGAGAACGGTAAGCTAAAATTTGAGGAGTTTCTTCCTCTCAAGCCACTCAACCTGCGGATTCGTGTATCTCCACCTGACATCAGCCCTGTCATCCTGAAAATCCCAGGGGACGACTATGACTATATCACCCTCTCTGATCCATATTCTCTTTCTCATTTTACCCGGGATGCGTGCCAGCCTCTCCTTCCCATCTTCACATTTGACTTTTACGTGCCCGGCTCCCATCATGGACTCTACAATGGCGAACATCTCCTTTTTCTTCCTGTTTGGAAGTCTAACCCTCACTACCTCTTCTGTCAGATAATCACCTCGTTTTAAGGTGAGATTCTCTTACTCATCAAAGTAAGTCTCTCTCTTGGCTCTTTGAGGAGTTTATTTAAATATTTTGCTGCCGCTTTTTTCAGGTCTGCCGGATGTAAAGCTCCGGAGGCAAAATCAGAGGCCAGCTCTTCAAAACTCCTGTATTCAACGTCTCCACCATACTTCTGGTCTCTCTCCACATCAACCACCTCAAACCGTGGAAAGATCTGGTACTGCATTATTTGAATTACCGGGTTCTCCTCAACCTTGCCTGCAGGACAGTATGCCTTTTTAAGTTTCCTTTCCACCTCTTCTTCGCTATCTCTAACAGAGATGTAATTGCCCTTTGATGAACTCATCTTCTGCCCGTCTAAGCCGAGAAGAATTGGTGTGTGAAGGCAGACGGGTGATTTATACCCGAGGCGAGGTAAGTTCTCTCTTGCAATCATGTGGATCTTTCGCTGATCTATGCCACCTACTGCAAGGTCTATTTCAAGATGGGCAATATCTAAAGCCTGCATGAGCGGATAGATCATCTGAGAAACCATTGGATCTGCCTTTCTTCTGCTAACTTCATCCATGCTTCTCCTTGCCCTGTTAACGGTGGTAATTCTGGCCATCTTAAGAACATCGAGCATGTAATCTTTTCCAAGCTGATAAGAGCTGCCAAGAACGAATTCGACCCTGTTTTTCAGGCCAAGAGCGATAAATGCCTGTCTGTTGTATTCAGCAATTCCGGCTATCTCATCAAAATCTCCTTTCTCGTTCAGGTAGGCATGGACATCAGCAAGCAAAACAACCACGTTAAAACCGGCATTCTGCAAGTCTATAAGCTTGTTTACGGTCATCAGATGCCCGAGGTGTATTTCTCCGCTTGGCTCGTATCCCACATACGCTCTCGGCTTCTTCTCTGACTCCAGCAATTTTCTGAGTTCTTCCTCCGTAACAACTTCAACGGCATTTCTTGCAACCAGCGATACTCTTGAATCCATGCGGATTTCTAATCCGGTCGCTTATTAAGTTTTGCTGGAATCAAAGTTCTGTTAAACTTTCAATCTCTAAATTTCTCCGAGTATATCTTCATCCTGTAGACTGTGCGGCATTCAGGGCATTCAAATACCAGCTCTTCCACTCTGGAGTTGGGTCTGATGAGTTTTACAGCAAGAAACGGATTCCTGCACCGTGGACAGACGACTGGCTCTGCCCTCTCTACAGCTTTCATTTCGCCAATCATTAATGATTAATAAAAAGAGAGCGTATTTAAGAGTTGCTAAATTATGGTTATAATTATGACAAGAAAGGGACAGGTTTAGAATAATGTTAAAAATTTAAAAGTAAAAAACTAAAGCTCCGCTTCAAAGTCCTCAACTGTATACGGGAATTCGCTTATTCCTCTATTTCTCAGGACTTCTCTGGCAAGCAACCAGTAAACAATGGCCAGAGCTTTTCTACCTTTATTGTTTGTCGGAATAATAAAATCAACATTCGCCGCAGAGTTATTGGAATCGCAGAGAGCAATAACAGGGATTCCCACATCGGTAGCTTCCTGAACAGCCTGACCATCTATTGCCGGATCCGTTACGATGATAATCTCAGGTTCTCTGTATTCTCTTATCATCGGGTTCGTCAGGGTTCCCGGAACGAGCCTTCCAACTATATATTCTGCTCCAACAATTTTTGCAAACATCTTTGCCGGTTTTTGTCCGTACTGCCTTGCCGCAACAACGAGAATTTTTGAGGGTTCATACCTTGCAAGAAGTTTTCCTACAATCCGTATGCGCTCATCAAGTTGCCTTATGTCGAGCACATAGAGACCATCCGGCCTAACTTTATAGATGAACTTTCTCATATCTCCCGTTTTCACCTGCGTCCCTATATGAACTCCAGCAGCGAGATACTCATCCGGCGAAATTAAATACTCGTAAACCTCTTCCTGCTGCACCTTACCTTCCTCTTCAATCATCCTGATGACCTCCTCCCACTTTTATCCCGCCTGAACATGGTTCTCAATTCTCACGAGTTGAGCAACGAGCTTGCCCAACAACCCCTGTCTTTATTAATGTTGCGTTGCGTTCTTGTGTTCAACACAACAATCAGGTGTGCAATTGTATCTGCAATTCTATAAATTAAATTCTCGATTACCATGCTATCTCCCCTAAAAAAGGTCACTGTGCTCAAGCCACACAAAACTATCTCTCTTTCTCTTCACAGTAATGGGAATCAGGCCTCTCTCAAGCTCTTCTCTTGCAATCTCGAGGGGGTCTTTTTTATCCGTTTCAATTAGAACAGGAGCGCCCATCGCTATCTGCAAGGCTCTTGCTCCAATAATGCGTGCCCTCTCAAAGCGAGTATATTTAAAAGGAAATGCTTTCTTAGCCTTTGAGACCGTAACAATCACCTCCGTAATGAGTGGGGCCGCCGAGATTTGAACTCGGGTAACGGCGTCCCGAACGCCGCAGGATTACCAGGCTACCCCACGGCCCCGTGGAAGCGGGCGAACTCCTCTACCACAGACTTGTATGTGAGAAACATTCTTCTGCAGCAGTGTCTTGTTATCCCAAGTTCATCAAGGGCTTCTTTAGGGGTCTTTCCTTCTTCGAGTTTCTTACTGTATTCTTCCCATTTGTGGGCTATAACTGCCCCACAGGTAAAGCATCGAACAGGAAACATAAAGTTCACCTGTAAGAGGTCTGCCTTCTCTTCCTAGCCCCTCTTCCACCCTGCTTCTTTGGCTCCTTGTGCCTTGTGTCGTTTACAAGCAAAGAACGATCGTAATCAAGATACACTCTTTTGAGTTCTTCGTCACCAATCCATTCCACAAGCCCTCTTGCGATTGCAGTTCTTGCAGCCTCAGCCTGAGCCATAACCCCCCCTCCACTCACAACCACATCTATATCAACCTTGTTTGCCAGATCTTTTGCCATTATCAGAGGCTCCATTATCATCATCCTGGCCATTTCAGGCTGTGTAATCTCAACAGGAATTTTATTTATCCTTATTCTCCCTTTTCCGCCTCTTACTGTTGCTCTCGCAATTGCTGTTTTCCTCTTACCGCTGGTAAGAACTATCTTCATGTTTCCACCTCTGCCCCGATATAAGTGCTCACCTCAGCAAGAGTAACGTATTTACCTGTTTTTGAAACTTTCTCTAACAGCGCTTGTTCTACGACTTCGAACTCTCTGCCTTCAAGCTCCTTTGGAACATCCATAAAGACCCTGAGCCTTCTAAATGCCTCTCTTCCCCTCCTGCTCTTCCACGGAAGCATGCCTCTGACAGTTCTCTTAAATATTCTTTCGGGATGGCGTGGGAAGTACGGACCTTTCTCCTTGCTTCCTCTGTCGTACTTCTCTTTGTATCTGGATAAAATCATACGCCTGCTACCGGTGATAACAGCTTTTTCCGCATTGACGACAACTATTCTTTCTCCGTTGAGCAATCTCTTGGCCACAACACCTGAGAGCCTGCCAAGAACGTGACGATTCGCATCTATTACAACATAGTCCTCTCCGAGAGTTTTGAGCGCACGGAGCACGCTTACAGACATGTCAATCACCCTATTATCCTGAACTTGCCGTCAAGCTGCATGGCCTCTTTCAGGCCTATACATTCGCCACCTGCAGCCTCAATCTTTCTTTTCGCAGATTCAGAGAATGCGAGAGCTGCAACTTTAATTGGCTTCGTCAGCTCCCCTCCTCCAAGAACCTTTCCCGGGACTACCGCTATCTCATCATTTGAGACGTGTCTCTCGAGCTTAGAGAGGTTAACCTCAGCATGCGTTCTGGTGGGTCTTGCAACCCTTTTTGCAACGTCTTTCCAAACTCGCTTATCCATTGCAAGCATTTCATCAATTAACCTTACGAGATTCGGGTTCGATTTTCTCCTCTGAAGCTTTCTTATTCTGCTCATAAACATCCCTCCTATGGGAGACATGGGTATGTATTTAAAGGTAACTGCCCCAGAGATGCTGTAGTACTGACCAGAGAATACTGTAATAAAAATTTTTGCGTCTATGACTGGGCGATAGATAAAAACCAGATTAGCAAATCACCAGCAAGAATTGCGATAACAAAACCCACTGTTATGAAGCACAGGAATGGCAGACCTGGAGTTACCCATACATTCTCCACTATTCCTTTGTCTGCTGCTTTTCTCAGTTCTTCCAGCATTTTATCAGTCGGTTCGACACTTTTGAGTTTTCTCACAACTTTATTTCCTTCAACGTATTCCAGCAGGTTGTGAAATCTCGGAATTGCTCTTGCACTGACTCTATAACCCACGAAGCAGTATGGAAATTTCAGGTCTCCCGATAAAGCGTTTCTCAGTAGGAGAATCAGTATAAGAACGGGAGCTGCAAGCACTGAATTTGAAAGTGTCGTGAATGCGAGCATCCCTAACCCTTTGTTCAGAAGTGGAAAGGCGAGAAAGGCTGGATATACAGGAAAAGCAACTGCGAGAACCATTATGGCCTTCGCATCCGCCCCGCCATACAGCCCTATATAGTAGAGGGCGTAGCAGAAAGTAAATACAAATGCAAGCTGAAAAACTGAGAAAAGAATATTGAAAGGTTCAACAAAGTATTCTATAATGTCAAGAGGTACAAGAACGAGCAACATAAGCTTCCACAATTTGTTTGGCACCCTCCTTTCCTTCAAGTCCATTTCACAGGCCTTGAGGAGAAAGAGGAGAGTAACTGGGATTTTAATAAGTTCTATCACCATAAATATCTATCAGGTCAGATATTATTGCACTTGCAGTCTCTATCTTCCCTGCCCCCCTGCCTATGACGAATACCTCTTTCGCAAGATCAGTTTGGATCAGTACAGCGTTAAAAGTACCCCTGACCGCAAGTGGATGGTGAAGAGGTACAAGCCTCGGTGATACTCTCAATCCTTCTCTGCTTGCTTCTGCAATCAATCGAATTGTATACCCTTTCTCCATGGCTATTTCAAACGCTTCTGGAGTTATACTTGTTATTCCCACAATCTCCACATCGCTGAACGTTGCATTCATCCCCATAACAGCGTTGGCAAGTATTACGAGCTTTGCTGCTGAATCTATACCCTCGACATCGTAGCTCACATTTGCCTCTGCAATCCTCAACTCCTTTGCCTCGCCAAGAATCTGGTTGTAGCTGAGCCTCTCCTGCTCCATTCTCGAAAGTATATAGTTGCATGTACCGTTCAGAATGCCTTTGATGGATGTTATTTCATTTCCTGCAAGGTCTCGCTTTGCAAGCTTTATCAGGGGCATCGCTCCGCCAATGGTGGCCTCAAAGGCAAGCCTTACTTTTTTTCGCTCTGCAATTTCGGCAAGCTCTCTGTATGCAACCACCAGCGGACCCTTGTTTGACGTTATCACATGACTGCCTTTATTAAGACATGCCTTAATGTGTGTAAGACCCGGCTCACCGGTGTCTATGTTCGTCGGAGTGGCCTCAATGGCAACATCGAAGTCCATCTCCTCTATGATCTCCATCGTACTCTTTCCTTCCGGTAGATTACCCATCTTTTTGGCTTCTATGGCATTTTTCAGACTGATTCCGTCCTCACTGTAGATTGAACCCTTTGAGTCTGCAACTGCAACAACCTCGTATCTGCCAATCCACCTCTCGATTCTCTCCCTGTCAGCGAGAATTTCTGCAACTCCCTGTCCAACAGCTCCAAAACCCAGAATCGCAATTTTTATCATATCTGTTCCTCATTTAATGGTTCTATCATCAGAATACTTTTTCTCCTGCAGACTTCTCTCATCAGTTCTATTGCCTCCCTCAGCTTTTCCTTACCTGTCGCTGAGACTGTTACCATCGCCGTTGACGGTTCGTTGAGGTGCGGCATTGATATGTGCATGTCCACAACCTCCGCAAAACCTGTTTTGTCTATACTGTTAATTGTGTCACTTAAATCTGTATGCACTATATGTCCAATCAGCATTATTGACGTAGTTGCCAGAAGTCTGATCTTGTTGTAGCTTCTCACAATTATTTCAACGCCTTTTATTGCTTCTATCAGCTCCTCAACTTTTTTTTCATCTATCTGAAGTGAGACCTCCACAGGAATTCTGCCAAGGGGAGTTTTCTTATCTCTCTGGTGAACTACACTGAGAATATTGCCCCCCAGCCTTGAGATTGGCTCAACAACCCTGAGTAGCTGTCCGGGCTGATCCTTGAGCTCAACCACAATCGATACTACGGCCATAGTTACTCATATACAGGTGTTCCTTCAGACTCTGTCAGCTTCCTGAATTCTTCCATCAGCTTTTTCGTGAGCTTCCCAGGCTTTCCATCACCAACGGTTCTACCGTCTATAACCGTGATCGGTGCTATCTCAGCAGCAGTTCCGGTTACGAAGATCTCATCCGCCGAATACAGGTCAAAGAGACCTATATTTGTTTCTCTGAACTCAATTCCGAGCTGCTGAATTAGCTCTATTGTTGCAGCTCTCGTTATCCCTCTGAGGTTGTTTAGGGTTGGTGGAGTACAAACAGTACCATTTTTAACCACAAACACATTATCACCGCTTCCTTCAGAAACGTATCCGTTGTGATCCAAGAATATTGCTTCATCTCCGCCCTTGGCATTTGCCTCTATCTTGGCAAAGATGTTATTCAGGTAGTTGAGTGATTTTACGTTTGGTGGAAGCGAGTCAATGGCGTTTCTTCTTACTGTAACTGTCACAGCCCTGAGTCCTTTCTCGTACAAGTCCCCGTACAGCTTGCCCCAGGGTTTGGTTATGATGATCACCGTCGGCTTTCTGCACTTCCTCGGATCCAAGCCAAGGTCGCCAACACCCCTTGAGACGATGGGTCTTATATACGCATCCCTCAGTCTGTTTCTTCGCAAGGTTTCGAGGATTGCCTCCATGAACTCTTCTCTGGATATCGGTACCTGCAAATCTATGACCTTTGCACAGTCATAAAGCCTATCGACATGCTCCTTTAACCTGAAAACTCTCCCATTGTACGCTCTTATTCCCTCAAAAACACCATCGCCATAGAGAAATCCATGGTCGAATACGCTGACCTTTGCTTCTCTCTCAGGCACAAATTCGCCATTGATATAAACAAGCAAATCGTCTGACATTGTTTTTTATGCCGAAATCTGTCTATAAAAACGTATCGGTTAAAGTCTCATCGCTCCTCTACCTTTTTCCCTTTTTCTGAGGGGATCACTCTCAGCTTTGCGTCATCAAATGCAATGCTGAAAACTGCACCATCCAGAGTGCGATCCAGAAAAACTGCAAGTGCGGCAACCTCACTGTGGGGTTGTGTGCCAATCGAGACATTGACGTCTGCAAGCTCGTAGACTTCCGGAGGTACTTTTTCTGCTCCCACAACAACGAGGACTTTTTCGGCTTTTTTTATATTGTCAATTTTTTCCAATAATGGCATTCCATACATTGTAAGGTGAACTTTCAGGCCATCAAATTCTTCAAGCATCTTCTTCCAGCCACAATGCTCTATGAAGAAGTTACCTCCCCATCTCTCAACTACATCTTTAACGCTCTCGAATACATTCTTGTCGTATCTGTCGAAGTAAATGCCTCTTGCCCCAAAAGCCCTTGCAGTTAAAGCTACATGGGTGGATATTCTTTTATCCCTCTCACCCCTATGTCCGAGCCTGAGAACGTAAACTTCCATAACGTGGAAGCGGGTGCTGGATATATAGGCTTACTGGATATATGGGCTTAAGTGAAAAGAAATTTAAAGGTGAGGGGTATTGTGGCTCCTGATGCGCATCTATGTAAGAGCGAGGTATCTGGTTCTCACCGTACTTGCATCACTTGTTGGTGTTTTTACGGGTATAATGTCATTTATTCTGAGTCTTCTTATAGAATTAAACACGAAATTTTTTCTGTCCGGAATGGACAATTACAAACCCCCTCTGTCCATGGGAGAAGTTGAAATACTCAGAACAGGATTTCACTTTGGAGAGGTTCCGATATTTCTCATACCTGCACTGGGCGGATTGCTGTGCGGGATAACGGGTTACTTCCTATCCCCGGAAACCCTCGGAGGTGGGACCTCTGAGGCTATAGAGGCATTTCACTTTCTTGGTAAGATTTCAAAAAGGGTGCCCTTCATAAAGATAGTTGTAACCGGATTTACAATAGGAAGTGGGGGGAGCGGGGGCCGAGAAGGGCCAATAATGCAGATCGGTGCTGGAATGGGTTCTTTAATCGGAAATTTCTTCAGAATAAGCGAAAAAGATAGAAGAATGTTGCTTGCATGCGGAATGGGTGCTGGAATGGGAAGTATCTTTCTTTCGCCCATCGGCGGGGCCATCTTTGGGATAGAAGTGCTTTACAGAAGGGACTATGAGGTTGAGGCATTTGTACCTGCAGTGGTATCCTCAATAACCGCATACGCTGTCTTTCACTCAATTCTCGGATACTTCACGGGCATACCCTTTGGTAGCCTGCGAATATTTGAGGCCCCGGACATGCGAATTCGCTCACCGCTCGAACTTCTGAGTTTTCTCATACTTGGTATTGTTGGTGGGGCGGTGAGTCTGCTCTACATAGAATGCTATAAAAAAATAAAGATTATGTTCAGGAAAATACCTGTTCATACAGCATTGAAACCAGCGATAGGTGGACTTATTGTTGGTATTATCGGATGGAGGTTTAACTATATTCTCGGTACAGGATATGGCTATGCGCAAATGGCAATCAACGGCGCAATCCCTGCAGACCTGCTATGGATGATTACGTTTGCAAAGATACTGTCAACAACTATCTCCATAGGTTCTGGAGGCAGTGGAGGACTCTTTGCTCCGGCTGTTGTTATAGGAGGTATGCTTGGAGGAGGGATGGGCTCTTTCCTCCACAACGTGTTTCCGGGAATTGCAGGTAACCCCCCGAGCTATATTCTTGTAGGAATGGCAACGCTTATTGCCGGAGCATTTAAAACCCCTCTTGCAGCAGTCATAATGGTTTTTGAGATGACGGGCAGTTACAATCTTCTGCCAGCTCTCGCAGCAGCCTCGATTGCATCATACGCTGTAAGCGGTAATCGTACTATCTGTGAGATCCAGCCTGCAAGCAGAGTGGAAAGCCCGATTCACAGAGGGGAGCTTTCTGTTGATGTTCTCGAGAGCATACGTGTCAGTGAGGCAATGACTCCGGCAGATGAGGTCTTTGTGGTATCACCCAATGCCACAATTCTTGATGTACTTGCGCTCATCGAAAAAACGGGACACATAGGATTTCCCGTTGTAGAGGACGGCAGACTTGTCGGGATGATTACCTTTGAAGATGTGGAAAGAGTCCCGATCGATGAGAGAGCCCGGAAGAAGATATCGGCTGTAATGTCAAAGAACCTGATAGTCACTTACCCGGATGAGACACTCGAGGATGCGTTGCTGAAACTCGCAAATTACGATATTGGCCGGCTACCCGTTGTGAGCAGGGAAGACAAAAGCAGACTCTTAGGCCTCATAACAAGGTCTGCGATAATAAGGGCACATGCAAAGGCAACAAGGTAGTTACCTTAATGGCAGGTACATATCGCAATCGCAAACGCTGCTCACAAACCTGAAACCCAGCTTCCTGTAAACGTGTATGGCCCTCACATTTCTCTTCTCGGTTACAAGTGTTACTCCTTTAAAGCCAGCAGATCTGCAAAACCTGATGACTTGCTCAAGCATAAACTGGCCAATCCCCCTGTTCTGGTAATCCTGATGGACAAATATCGTCAGATCTGCATTGCCGTTTGATGGCAGTACTGCAACATGCCCGACAATTCTATTCCCGCACTCGGCAATCAGAGAAAAACCATTACTGACAAGATACTCTATCCAGTTCTCAAGTGCTTCTCTTGACTGGGGAGGCAGTCCAAGACATCTGTTCTCCGGGCTCAGAGTTCTGTACATCTCAATCAGTTTATCCCTGTCTGCAGGAAGAAGGGGTCTGACTACAATCTCCTCACCAAGCTTGTCCCTAAATACCCCGGACAGGATGTTGACCTGCATTTGACTTATTTTGATGCCAAGCATATAAAATATTTTCTATTGATTATTAATCGTTTAGTATTATGATTAATAATTAAAATGATAAAACATTAGAGTTGGCTTTATCACACTCTGCAGCTTGAGAAGCTTTTTATTATCTGATGTGATATCCGCTCCATGGAGTTCTATGATGTGAGAAAAGTTGAGTCATCAAGCCTTTTACTCAATCTTGAAAATGGAAAGATTGAGAAGCCCCGGTACGAGCATTCCTATGAGAAAGGCTTTAGAGTTTTGAAAAATGGATTCTGGGGGGTTTTTTCAGGCAATGTCTCCGATGATGAAGGTATAGAAAGAGCAAAAGCAAATGCCGTGGGAAAAGGAGAAGCTGAGATCGTTGAGGCTGGTGAAGGTGGCAGGTACATTATGAAGGTAAAAAAGAGTCCCGCAGACGTCGCTGTAGATGAAAAAGTCGAATTGATGAGAGAAATAGAGAAGGAGCTGAAAGCAAGTTACGTTGTGAGCACAAGGATTGTTTACATGGAGAACGTCAGAAGGCTCAGCTATGCAGATTGTTTTGGAACAGAAGCATACTACGAAGTTACAAGAAGTGGTATGATCGTTCAGGCAGTCGGGAAGGATGAAGTGATGCAGTTCTACTCGAGACGCATGCTAAAGCCAGCAGGCTACGAAATTTTTGATGATGGAGCCTTTGAAATGGCATCTGATGTAAGAGTTAGGCTTGGCGAACTGCTTAAAGCAAGATTGCCACCCTCGGGAGAGATGAACGTAGTTGTGAATCCAAGCCTCTGCGGGGTGTTTGTTCATGAGGCTTTCGGACATGCAGTTGAGGCTGACCATGTCTTGCAGGGTGCAACAATTCTCGCCGGCAGAATAGGGGAGAAAGTTGCATCCAGTGATGTTTGCATATACGATGATCCCACTCTCATGGAGTTTGGCTTCTATCCATTTGATGATGAGGGTGTAAAAGCTGAGAGGAAAAAGATAGTTGAGGAAGGTATTCTCAAAAGCTATCTTCATTCAAGAGAGACTGCAGCAAAGCTTGGCGGTTTGCCAGGAAATGCAAGAGCTCAAGGTGTTGCCGAACCGATCGTGAGAATGAGCAATACGTATATGGGTGAGGGAGATTATACACTCGATGAGCTCATAGAAGAGGCAGAGAATGGAATTTTCCTCGCAGGTTCAAGGGGTGGTGAAACAAATCCTGCAAGTGGTTACTTCCAGTTCAATGCTCAGTATGGCTATATAATACGGGATGGGGAGCTTGCTGAACCGGTAAGAGATGTCTCCCTTTCAGGGCATACTCTGAGTATACTCCAGAACATAAAACTCGGGAACGTAATTGAATTTGACCCTGGCTTCTGCGGAAAAGCGGGACAGCTTGTTCCTGTGGCAGACGGGGGGCCTTATGCACTTGTAAGTGCGAAGGTCGGTGGTGCAACATGATTGACGGTAAGATTGACAGTAAATGTGATGCCTGGGAGGTGTTCCACAGAAGAAGCGAGAAGAAGTCGGTTCTTGTGGAGAGGGGCAGAATCAAGAGTGTGGCTGGCGAGATAGAGCAAGGCTATGCCGTGAGAGTTATAGTCAAAGGCAGGATCGGGTTTGCATTCTCACAGAATCTTGAAGAAGCGTTTGAGAGAGCGATCAAGATTGCAAGGATTTCGGGAGAAGAACTGAGTGATTTTCCTGAGGGGGGCTGGACGGACGTGAAGGGGATATACAACAGAGGGTTTGAGGATATAACGGGAGAGTGGTTGAAGGAGAGTGCCAGCAGACTCATTCTCCCGTGCACAGATATGAACGTCAACGCTGCATCTGGCAGTGTGGAGGTTGAAAGGAGCACAACTTCAATAAAGAATTCTTCCGGATTCGAGATGGAAAAAAAGGAGACATCCTGTGTTGCATTTCTCGAAGCTGTCTGCGATGGGAGCAGTGCCTACGAGTACGTGCAGAGCAGGAATTTCAATGTCGATTTTGATTCTGTCGGAGCAAAAGCAGCTCAGCTCGCACTTCAAAGCAGGAATCCGTTAAAGCTTGAAAAAACATGCAGTGTCGTACTCAGTCCTCTTGCACTCAACCAGCTTCTCAGTTATACACTGTACCAAGCATTATCCGCCGAGAGTCTTCTGAAGGGGAGGAGTCCGCTTAAACCCGGAGATTTTCTTGGAGAAATAACGATTTTTGATGATGCAACGCTTGACAGTGGTTTGAACAGCATGCCCTTTGACGATGAAGGATGTAAATCAACCAGAAAGGAAGTGATCCATAAAGGGGAGCTTAAAACATTTATAAGCGACTACAGAAGTTCTCTGCTTCTTAAAATTGAGGCAGGGAACAGCCATAGAGATGAACTCACATCCTATCCTTCAATTACACCCACAAACATGGTGATCGAATACGAGCGTTCTTCAGATATAGAAAATAACTCCCTTGTCGTGCACTCTGTAATAGGAGCACACACTGCAAATCCGGTAAGCGGTGACTTCAGCGTTGAATGTATGAATGCTTTCTACAATGGCATGCCTGCAAAAGCCATGCTCTACGGAAATATTTACAGTGCACTCAAAAAAATAGAGTGCCTCGGAAAGAAGACAAAACAGGTAGATTTTACAGTTTCTCCACCGGTGAGATTCGGTGAAGGAGCCATGCACATAGTTTGATTGTTTCAATTTTTCTAAAAAAGAAAAAATTTTATTCTTTTAGCACCTTTTCTCCACTCACAAGGGTGTATTCCAGTAAAGGCTTGCTTGTGAGCTTCAGCTTTACCGTGGACAGCGAGTTCTGAAGTGCGGATATCTTCTCAGGGTCTGTAGTTATCAGGACGTCATCTTCTTCAACGTCTTCTACAAGAAACCTGAGTTCTACCTCTATCTCAGAGAGATCAAATGTCGTAACCGGAAGAGTACGCATGATTTCATCTTTCTCGTAAATGCTTCTTTTCGCCTTAATTGCCTCTGTATCGGTTATTGTCTTGGCTTTCAGTGCTGCGAGAGCAATGTTCGCCGTAAAGGTTTTCAGGGATAGCTTTGGTTTTGCGATTTTATCACCATGTCTCTCTCCAGGTTTGTCAATATTTTTGCTGCCCACTTCAGGTAAGTGGATTCCTACCTTTCTGACTTCTCTCTTCTTTACTTCCCTTTCACTGTCTTTTTTGCGAGGCACTATCTCCCTCCTGCTGTCAGCGAGCTGCTCAATGCCGTGATCATTCTCGCAATGCCTTCGGGCACATCAACTCTCCTGGCTTTTATTTTTATGTGTATCTCTCCACTGAGGCCCATTCTCGCAGCTTTGCTTGCGTAAGCCGCATAAAGCGGAACTGCCTTTACACCCTCATTCTTTGGCTTTGCCGCTACAATCTTTGCATCGAACTCAATCTCTGCCTCGTCAACGCTGATATATGGTATCGGAACAAGTGTGACAAGAGGAATGTCCAGGCCCTGTTCTTCAGGTTTGAACTCTCCTGTTTCCGCATCCTGAATAATCCGGACGTATTTCAGTCCAACGCTCTCAGGAACTAACTTTTCCCCCTCTTCTTTCATCAGACCCATTATGAACTCCACTGTCGCTTTTGCAGATTCACTCTGTGCATCTACGATAGCTCTGAGTGGTGAGGCGATAATCTGCTCCAGCAGAAGGGCAACGTTGCTTTCACCGACCATTCAGGCACCTCAGCTTGAAGAGCTTGCAGATGATGGTGGTGCTATGCTCTCCTTGAGAACGCTCAGTAGTGTTCTCAGACCTTCAGGCATCTCGTCCTGTACAGCATTGACTGTAATGTCAAGTTCAGAGCTTCTGTCAACCTGAGACCTTGTCTCCTTCTTGAAGCCGTATGATGCAGTCAACTTAACGCTGCCCCATCCCCAACCTGCTTTGGCTGAGAGTTTCGTCGAAAAATCGTGCTGGGTCTTGTCGTAGGCAGTCGTTTTGATTGTAAAGTTAAAGTGCACAGTCATGTCCTTAATTCGTATGAACGGGACGGGCAGTATCGTCAGAAGTGGTGCCTCTATTGTTGTGTCCACATCATTCACATCCCCGGTTTCGGGATCGACAACTTTTCTCTTGAACCGGAACGTCACGGACTTAACATTTCCATCATCGTCAAGTCCCACCTCTTCCACAAACCTTGCCGTTGTCATCGCTGCATAAGCCTGCGCTCTTACAGCGGCCTCCAGTGGTTTTCCTATAAGGCTTTCTATTGGCAGAGCAGCAAGTTCTGCCGGTATATTTGCTTCGACCAAAATTAACACCTCCTTTGACATAATTAGTACCCAATTGTATAAATTCTTTGCTATTAGTATCAGATCGAATATAGAGATGCTCTCGCTTTCGCAGCAGTAAGACAGAAAATAAAGCGAAAAGATATTATCTTCCCCGGATTTACTTACTGTATGCTCATAGCCATCGAGGGGATCGATGGAACTGGAAAGACGACGGTTGCGAAATTTCTGAGAGACGAACTCGAGAAAATGGGATACCGTGCTGTCCTGCTGAGAGAGCCAACGAACAGTGAGTGGGGAATAAAAATAAAGAAATCTATGAATGCCCGCCTCTCTGCTGATGAAGAACTGAAACTGTTTATCCTCGACAGGAAGTACAACGTGGAGAAGAATATACTTCCTGCATTGAGGAGCGGTAAGATTGTGATCATGGATCGCTACTACTATTCCACCATAGCCTACCAGGGGGCAAGAGGAATAGACATTGAGGAAATAAAAAGAATGAACGATTTTGCTCCAGAGCCAGACGTTGTAATCCTGCTTGACGCTCCTCCAGATCTCTGCATTGAGAGAATAAAGAAGAGAGGAGAGCGAAATAGCTTTGAAAGGTTATCATATCTCAAAAAGGTCAGAGAGATTTTTAAGAGCTTAAATGACAAACTTGTGATTGTTAACGCCAGTAAAAGCGTTGGAGAGGTTAAAAAGGAGGTCTTGGACATTGTGCTCAAGCATATGCGGTAGTTACTCGAGCAGAACCTTTATCAGATCTTTATCGTGCACCATCCCCATTAACCTGTTTTCAATGTCAAGTACAGGCATATGATCTATATCGTGTCTTACCATCTCTCTTGCACACTTTGAGGCAGGAGTTTGGGGATAAACGTATGCTGCTTTACGTATGTAGTTCTTAACCGGCTCTTTTGGAAGCTTTACGACACTGACTTCAAAGTACTTAACCGCAAGGTCTCTCATGCTATCCCAGCTCCATGCGTCGTCAGTATCGCTCGAAGAAGAATAGTGTGTCTGTTCTATAAACTCCTCAATAAGCGCTTCGGTCAGCATTATCTTCTCGTCAATTAAACCAACAATATTGGCGTTGCCATCAAGAACCGGACAGAGTTCTGCATTACTGAGTCTCATAATCTCCCCGACTATACTCAGCGGTGTTTCCTCCCACACGCATACAGCCTGAGGCGTTACAAAGTCTTTTATCGGTTTTTCTATATTCATTTCAGATATCTTCTTTATCAGATCCCTGACAGTTATAATTCCGACAAGTTTCTTTCCTTCAAGAACCGGAAGCCTGCGGAATGGTGTTGCTGACAGAATTTCAGCAACCCTTGATATCTTATCTGAAGCATTAACAGTAGTGGGATTTGGCGTCATTAGCAGGGCAAGCTGATCCTCGTCTATTTTCCTCAGAATGTCTTTCCTCGTAACTATTCCAACGAGTTTTCCGTTCTTCATTATGGGAACTGCAGATATCCCGTACTTCTTGAAAAGTTCCAGCACGTTCTCCCTCGTGTCCGGGAGGGTGGCATATACAACATTTTTATTCATCACATCCTTCGCTTTCACTTTCATCCCCGTGACGACGAATCTTCGATTTACGCTCCATCGCAGAGCGTGAATTAGATAAATACTTTTCTATTGGTTTTGCGAGTCCTGTCCACATTAGCTTATTAAAAGGGGGCATCATGGAAAATATCTGAAGTCAGCAGGTTCCTCATACTTCCCGGCCTGAATTTTCCTTCTCACTCTCTCCAGAAATATCTTTGCTGCTTTCATCGCCCCAATCCTGTTCAAAGGCTGGTTGTTGTTGCCGCACTGGTAGCTGTAAGTGCAGCGGGGACATCCATCAACACGCTGGCACTCGCACTTCTTGAGTACCTCGTAGGCAATTTCAAAAGCTCTGTCGAGTCTTTTGAAGAGCAATTTGCTCAAACCAGAGCCACCAAGCGTGGCATCGTAAACGAATATGTCTCCTTCTGGGGTTGAAATACCTCCCATCTGCTGACTGCCTCCGCCTGTCAATGCATTGCTTGCCTCTATCAAAACATGTTCTAAAGCATGGAACGTGCCGGCATAGAAGTCCTCATAATCCATCGGCTGCGGGAGTGGGGCTGCGAGCAGAAACCCCTTAGTAGGGAACGTGTAGCTCACCTCCTCGATATACTGTATCTTCTTTTTCTCCCTGGAGAACATGTCCCTCTCTATGTACCCGAAGACTGTCATGGTTATTTCCAAAGAGCAGTAAGCAGCCGAGTTATCTGGTTTCACCTCTTCAACTTTTGTTATCCTTGGCAATGAGACATAGAGCGGGTCTGTTATCTCGTTTCCGTGCCTGTATTCTTCGAGTACAGCTTCTCTCTTCCTCATGTCAAGAGCTACACATTTCAGTCTCTCCCCGTTGTGTATAATTATGCTGCCGGGAAAGAGCTCCTTTATCGCAACTGGCAGAACTCTTTCGCCTATAATGCGTCCGTCTTTTATCATCTTCACATTCTCACCAATCCCACGCATGTTGAAGTGTTTCATGAACTCCTTTGCCATTTCCGAGGCAACATAAACTCCATCAAGTTCAACAAGCAGCCCTTTTTCGAGAAGGGACTCTATGACGTCTCTCCACTCTTCTTTAACTTCCTCAGCCCTCAGAGGCTCCTCCATGCACATTGAAATGAGCTGGTAGCGCATTACCTCCTCGTTCAGCTTTTCCGCATATCCAAATGCTTCATCTCTGAAGTAGTCCTCCGGTTTATTCTTGTAGTAAGTGCTTATGGAGTCCTCTTCCCTCAGCAACAGGACTCCAACACTTTCCTGTCCTTTTCTTCCAGCCCTTCCAACTCGCTGCAGGAAGGTTGAATAGTTCACAAGTTCTGAAACGACTGCATCAACATCGCCTATGTCTATCCCAAGTTCAAGAGTTGGTGTTGCAACAACAACCTTCAGCTTTCCCTCTCTGAATTTTCTCTCAGCTTCCAGCCTGATGTTCTTCGGCAGCCCGCTTTTGTGGACTGCAGTTCTAATACCTTCCCTGTTCAGAATCCATGCTGAAGTTTCGACGCTCTTGTAGCTGTTTCCGAATACGAGTAACTTTTTATCTGGCAGGGACATGGCTATCTCTTTTATAGATGAGTATATGCTTGGAGTGTAACGCATTATGAAATGAAGCAGGGCTTTGCGATGCTCTCCATGGATGTGAATGAACGGTTTTTCAAACAACTCCTCGGCGAAATCTTTCGGGTTTGCTATCGTTGCCGAAGCACATGCTATCTGAAATTCAGAGAAGCGTGAAAGCCTCTTTACGAGATAGTACATGTTCAAGCCGAGCAAGCCAGTATAGCTGTGCAGTTCATCTACAACAAGAAAGGTCAAGTCTTTCACCACCCTTTTGAAGGCTGGAGTGTTTCTCAGATGATAATCAATCATGTCAGGGTTCGAAAGTATTACGTCTGCTTTACCACCAAATACCGCTTTTCTCTCCTCGTATCCCGAATCTCCATCAAATCTGACTGCATTCAGACCAACAGAGGAAGAGTAGTATTTCAGCTTCACCTCCTGGTCTCTCGCAAGGGCTTTTGTGGGATACAGGATTATCGCCTTCCCCTCTCTGCTCACTCTCTCAAGCACAGGAATGGAGAAAGCCTCTGTTTTGCCAAATCCTGTTGGAGCTGTAATTACTGCATTCTTTCCCTTTCTCAGCTCTTCAATTGCTTCAGCCTGAAAGGGATAGAATCTCTCGATTCCTTTCCTCTTCAAAGCTTTTTCAAGAAGTACTGGAAGCCCAAGCTCCTCTACGGGTATCACAGGTTCGGCGTTGAATGGTTCGAAGGTTCTGTAGAGAACTATCTCGTCCTCTGTGTCAAATAATGGCTTTAACTCATCACTGGGACATAGCTTAAGATTTCTCTGCCTGATGGTCTCCTTTCTGCATACACACCTTCTTCTGAGCATCCCGCACTTCGGGCAGAAGAGGTCGTCTATCTCCGACATCTGATTATGCTAACCTCTTCTGCATATAGCTTTGCTCACCCCTACCACAATAGATTTTTAACCTCCCTTTCCTGAAATATCCAGTGTCAATATACGCATTTGCAGATGTGGAAAATGGAAAAGTGAAGAGAGTGCATGCCAGTGCAAAGTTTCCCTCAAAACAGGATGGAAATGTTTTTTACAGTGCAGATGAGGTTATCTGTTCGGATGATGCTCCTCTCAGAATAAGGGGCTTTCATGTCATAGTTGCGTTCAAAGCGAGGCACGTCTTTCTTTCGAAGGATGTGTTAGGTGGTAAGCCCCTTTACTACAACCCCGATGAGTTCACATTCTCATCTTTCAAAAGTTATTTTGATACCAAGGCTATAGAGTTACTCCCAGGCGAGGTTTTAAAGCTGAACTACGATGGTAGCATTGAGAAGAGGCATCGTTACAGCTTCAACGATGTATTTAAAAAGAAGGAGGCAAGCATTGATGAGCTCGTTGAGATAATCGAGAAATCGCTGAAGTCATTCAAACCGGGCAACTCCTGCATAGCATTCTCAGGAGGTGTTGACTCATCGCTACTTGCATCCATTTACGATGTCCCGCTCGTAAGCGTTACGGCAAATAGAAATGAGGAGGAACACTTCAAACAGGCAGCAAAGCTCCTCGGCAGAGAGATAGAAGTGTTCAGGTTCGGTGAAGGAGAGATTAGGGAGGTATTGCCTGAGGTTGTTAAAGCAATTGAAACGACAAATTCATTACAGGTGGCAATAGGAATTCCTGTCTATCTTGTGATGAGATTTGCAAAGTCCATCGGATACAGCCAGACAGTCTTCGGTCAGGGAGCTGATGAGCTGTTTGGGGGTTACAAGCGCTACGAGTATTTAAGCTACAAAGAACTCGAGGATGCATTGTTCAGCGATGTGAAAAACATAGGCAAGAACAACCTCGTAAGGGATGTGAAGCTGTCCTACAGGGCTGAAGTAAATCTGCTAACACCCTACCTTCAGTGGGACATTATATCTGCAGCAATAAACATCCCGGCTGAGATGAAGGTCAGGAGAAATGGCGAAGTTATCAGGAAGTACATTCTCAGGAAAATTGCTGAAAAGTATATCCCGAAAGAACTTGCATACAGAGACAAGAAAGCAATTCAGTATTCCACAAAGACCGCAGTCCTGCTCGAAAGAATTGCAAAGCAGGCTGGGTCAAGTCTGAGCAATTACCTTGTCAGATACCAAGAACGTCGAGAATAAAACTGGCCAGCCTTCTTTCATCTTCTCTGTTCTTCATCAGAATGTCTGTTCTGAAGACGTCCACACCCCCTGCATTATCGCCCTCGTGAACTACAATTGCATCGAGGAGGCCAGAATAACAGTCTACAACCCCTGAAGGTGAAATATCGTACCCCTTGGCCCTCATCAGCTTTCCTGCTGGCCCACTCACGGGCTTGCTGCCGATGACCGGTGAAACTGCAATAACCGTTTTCTTTCTCAGGAGATTTTTCACATTCTTAACAGACAGAATTGGCATTATGCTCGTCACAGGGTTGCTCGGGCCGATAACGACAGCTGTGCTATTTTTTATCACTCTCTCCACATCCTCTGTAATTTCAGCCTTTTCTATCCCCCTGAAAACAACATCCATAACCTCAGGCTCCCCTCTTCGCCTTACCCAGAACTCCTGAAAGTGCATTTCCCCTTCTGGCGTTATTACCTTTGTTGCAACATCCTCCTCGCACATCGGCAGTATTTCCTGCTGCACTCCAAAACACTTTCTGAGTTCTCTTGTTGCTGAAGTCAGTGAATGGCCTGTCTTCAAAAGCTCAGTCCTGAAGATGTGAGTTGCCCTGTCTTTATCACCTATTCTCAGTGCCTCGCTAAATCCAAGCATATTCAGCATATCATGGGTCATGAACGTATCATTTTTAATTCCCCACCATTTTTCATCGTCTATAATATCCGCAAGAGCATAAATAACAGAATCTATATCCGGACATACCTTGTTTCCAGAAATCCAGATATCTTCAGCCGTATTGACGACTACAGCAAAATCGTGCAGTCCCTTCATTCCTCTCAACAGTTTTGGTGTACCTGTTCCTCCTGAGAGGAAGCATATCACATTTTCCACCTCCTGAATTCGTTAAGGAGACCACAGCATTCAAGAAAGTCAAGGGAGACAATATACTCATTTTTTGCTTCCCTCTTAGTTCCTACAATGAGATACTTCTCATCGCCTATTTTCTCAACTACGCCTCTCGCCTCGAACGTCTCTCCTTTAACTACCTGTCCAGTGTAGGTATGGGTAAACGAGAGAACTGCTTTAATCTCCCCACCGACAGGATAGTATGCAGGATAATCAAAGGTAAACCTGTCATCGAGGAGTTTGGCGATAACTACCGCTCTTTCAATCTTTTCTCCCTTTTCTTCTGGAAAAACACCATTTAATTCGTTGTACCCTCTCACATAGAGGAGATCAAAGTATGTAGAAGATACTATACCCCTGTGATATTTTCTTCTCTCATGCGAAATAAAAACATCGAAAGGTAGTGGAACTTTCCTTTTTCGGTATATGAAATCCCACATGCTGTAGTCAGGTTCCTCCAGTTTTCCACTTTCAATTCCCTTTTTCAGCATTTCTCTACCCTTAAACCAAGATTTTCCGTATATTACAAAATCCACATCAGATTCATCATTCTGCAATCCTATGAGTCTTGAGCCCGTTACCCCCATCTCGCCCAGTGGAATTGATTTAAAGAACTCGACTACCTTTTTTACATCTTCATCTTCCTTCACTATCTCGCTAATTCTTTCCTCAGGCTTGTACACTTCATCTATATCGTGGTGGGGAATGTAAAAAATCCCGTCCTGCAGGTATTTCTCTGCTATTGGTTGTGTTATAGCCTCATCATACGAGAGCTTCCTGTATCCTGCTCTGCTTCCGCCAGGAACGTATCGGAGAAAACACTTAACCTTTCTCTGATTTTCATATCCCACAACCGAAAAGTAACAGTTTTCGGCTCTTACAAAATCCCGGAGTCTTATGGGCTTCATCTTCCCCTTTCATACATGGCATACACTCTTTTTATTTCCTTTGCTTTTGCCTTGTCTCCATGCCTCTTTAAAAGTCTTCCATTAAGAAGCTTCATCTTTGTAATCCTGAACTTCCTGCCATTGATGTTAAGCACCTCTCCTATCTCAAACTCCGTCTCACCCGGAGTGGAGAGACGATAAGGGGTTGTAACTGCCCTCCTATGAAGGCTGAGCCTTACAATAACCTCTCCAATATCTCTAAGCCAGATTGCCCGTAAATCTCTTACCCTGCCCTTTACACCTCTTTTCCCGCTCGAGAGTTCAAGTGAAGTTACCTCTCCAATTTTAAATCCTTCTTCGACCTCTACAACAAGCTCGTTACCCTCTTCTACAAAATCACTTTTCCTGAGAAGAACTGTACCGACTTCCGATTCTGCGCCACTGCTGATAATTGCCTTTACCTTCACGCTCTCTTCGGGAATGTACTGTAAAACTGTTCCACACTCTCTACACCGATATAGGTTCTTTTCTGCTCTGATTAGTTCGTGTTCAGTCTCGTCTTTGCAGGTCTCACAGTATAGGTGCATACTGACCCGTTTTCTGTGAGCTAATTAAACCTTTGCTGCCATCGCAGCTTTTATCGTCATGAAATAGTCGTTACATGTGTTTATCAAAGTCTCAACCTTCTGCGTGGTTATCTCGAGAATCAGCAGGTTTTTTTCAGCATAGCTCCTACACCATTCAGGGTCGTCGGCACTCAGAGCTCTGGCTATGATAGTTGCCCCTTCTGTCTCAATTATGAGCCGTGCACGGCACAGCAAAGCCTGTCAACCTCCTTTACAAATTCATCTGCTCTCTCCGCAGGTATGGTTGCTCCTGCAGCCACTTTATGTCCACCACCCCTCCCGCCGACTTTCATAGATGCTTTTCTCATTATCTCACCCATATCAACTGGTATTTTGGGATTGCTCCTTGCTGAGACTTTTGATATGGAGTTTTTCAGATTTAGCGCAATAAATGGTCTATCTGAAAACAGATATCTGGAAATTATGCTTGCCAGCGGAGACGTGGTTGGGGCGTTGTCCATAATCAGATAGCGGATGCATTCTCCCTCACTTATCTCGTCTTTTCTTCTATTCAGTTCTTTAAGGATTTCTTCCTGAAACTCCCGCCATATGTTTACTGCTCTGTCAAGATAGTTCTTATCTCTCATGCAGATGGCAAAGCCAATGCTGCAGGCAGATGCCCTGCCACATGCGTTTACAACATCGGTGAACATTACAGCATTTGTGATTAGTTCATTTTTCAGAATGAATTTTTTACCTGTAAACTCTTCAACAACACCTTCATACGCTCCCTGCCTGAGCAACCTGAGAAGTATACCATCTGCCAGCCTTCTAAGCTCGTCTTCAGTGAGATCGTCAATTTCTCTGTCTCCATCTACACCCGTCTTCTTCAGAAATTCTTCGAGTTCGTCCTCCTTATTGTACAGATCCAAGTATGGCTCTGTAGAGATCATCAGCACTTCTCTAACACTACCGGAGTACAGGTTCAGCCCTCTTTTTACCTCTATACTCCCAGTTTCTATCCCCTGCCTTACGACCTCTGCATTTCCCCCAACAATTTTCTGCTTATCTCCAAGAATTCCCACAAGGGCTACTGCGGCAAGATCAGAGTTTTCACCGAGAGTATTTGCAACAACATATGCTGTTGCACTGGCAGAGAGTTCAAAGGTACCATCCAACCCTGCAAGATGCGGGTTTACATGAGCGAGCTTTTTTTTACCTTCTATTTTCCCAGCCGGAAAGTGATGATCGATTATCACAACGTTTGCATCTATTTGGGACACGATGTCCGGGTACCCGCTGCCCATATCCGAGAGAATTATCAAATCTGCATCGCTCTCCACTCCCTCGCTCAGCCCTTTCAGAAAAGTTACCTGAAACGGCTTTTCAATTCTGTGAAGAGCTGATGCAATAACTGCTGCAGAGGATATACCATCCGCATCGTAGTGAGTATATATATGCACAAAGTCTGATTCTTTCATCAAACTTCCTGCATTCAGCGCCTCTACCCTCAGAATGTCAAGCATTGTACCACTACCTGCTTTGAATTTAACCCTTAGCTTGGTTGAAGCTGCAGTATTTCTATGATTCTATCAACGTTTACATAGTTCTTAATGAGTTCTTTTATCCTCTCTATTTTCACCTCTCCCTTTATTCTCGCCTTGCCCATGACTTCTTCGAGCTTTGCAACTGCTTTGAGTGTATCCTCCTTAACAAGCAGCACCGGAATGCCGTTTTCTTTGGCCCTCTTAACAACCATCTCCGCCGGTTCTATGTTACCCTTGAAATGCTCTACAGCGGCGTTCGCTGACATCGCACCTATCAGAACCTCCTCCACCATGATGTCCCTCTCCGGCCTGACAATGAATTCAGCGTTGAGTGATTCCTCTATTTCACTAACAAACAGACTTCCGAGCACTGAGTCCTGGGGACTTGTTCCGATTAACTCAACACCGTTCTCCTTCAAAGTCTTCCCTGCAACGCTCTGTATGTACGATCTCTTGTATCCTCCAAGCTGATTGAATACTGCCAGCTTCATTCTCTCACCAAACAGCTCTTTGGCAGCTATGATCCTGTCGTTTAGGAAGGCTGTTCTTGCTCCAAACGGCTTGAAATAGCCTACCTTGTAACCCATTTTCCTTAAAATCAGACCGATGGCCATTATTATTCTGCTTTTCCCAGAATAACCGGCTATTGAAGAGACCAGCAGGAATATCATGTGCTGAAAGATGTCTGGAAATAGTTAAGTTTTACGATGGGTGTGTTGCAGAGGTAAAAAAAGGTTGTGGAGGTTAGCAAAAACTTCATCTGACAGATCAGCAGGTCCATCGTGGTTCCTGATTGGAACCATCTCTCTTCAGTTAGCCCATGGATGTCCATTTTCGGACGGATTATTCCATCATTCTGCCACGCTCATGATCAAGTTGTAGTCCTCCCCGGGAATCTCTCTCATCGCTTTACCCATCAGATGTCCTGTCCACTTCTGCTTGTTTGTTATGAACTTCAGCTTTGGGATAAGGGATTTAAAATCCACTGGCGTTGAGAAGATCTTTACAGGTTTCAGCTTTATGCGGAGCGGGAAGACTTCATTGCCCATTCCTGGTGGGGATTTGAATACCCTCTTGCTGTCTTTGAAGACTTCTGATACTGCTTCATAAACAGCTACAATTCGGGGTTCTATGATTTTGCCCTTGTCTCTTTCCTGCTTGAGGTAAATTAGTAGGTTGTTTCCGGGTTTAACTTTTGCTATGGTGTTCTTATGTCTCTCTGGTACACCCCACACGTTTTTTTCTTTGATTACCTTCCAGTTCTCTTCGGTTGTTATGCAGAGCCAGTAAGCCATGGGATCACCCAATCTCAAATATCAAACAGCTTCAAACCGTATTTACAGAACTTTTCGAAATGTTTTTTATTAAATGTTGCTATTACTGCATTTCTGTTTATGCAGATGGCAGCGATTATTGTATCAAACCTTCCAGCTGCATTACCAGCTTTTTCAAGTTCGCTTTCAAGTTTTGCAGATAGCAGACTGTCTTTTGACGTAAACTCGAAAACTCTCAGAAATCTTATTTCTGCTGGTAATTCTTTTCCGATTCTGTTAAAGCCATAGGCGATTTCATGCAAATTTATTGAGGTTGTTGCCACATCGTGCCCTTCAAGCTTTTTCAAAACCTCTTCTCCTTTCCCGGACTTTTTGTCAAAAACCTCTATCAGGACATCGGTGTCAAGGACTATCAGGAAAAACCCTCCTTTCCCCCCTCTTTGCGTAGATTTCCCTTAACATTATTTTTTTCTCCTCTTCTGAGAATTCCGTCTTGTTTCTAATCTTCCTGAGAACTTCAACGCCTTTGCCTTCAATGAGCCTCTCGATTAGCTCGCTGAAGGATTCATCTCCCTTTATGGCAAGCAGCTTTCTGTAAACATCATCTCTTATCGTTATTGTCTTGACCATGTTTAAATTTAAAGTTAAACATAACTTAAAGCTTACGTTTGAGAGAATATCAATATTTGCCCATCAATTTGTAAACAGCCTACTGCTTTTTCTGTAAGCAGATTCACTTTTCTGTCTCGCTCAGGGGCATGTCAACATAACCACCTCCAATAATTATAAAATGCTGCAAAGCTCTCCAACCAGATTCCTACAATAATTATTTAAAAATAAAACTATAGTACTACTCCTAACTTAGCTATACTTTGCAAGAGATTGTAAGAGCGTTAAACAAAAAGGAATTACGCCGGGTCGGACTACCTAAAACCTATTTCGAGTCCCTTTACAACTTCCAACTCAGTAGATTGCTACAGAACTTTATTAATTAGTTACATAATGTAATGTTAAGGGAACTTCTCAGGAGATGGAAAGTTTTCCAAAAGTTTCACAATTTGCCCTTCAAAATGTCGAAGAAATAATAAGAGAAATAATATAAAAGAAAGATTTGTCTGGTAGGATATTACCCGACAAATCTTTAAAGATTAGTCCTTCAGATAGCTCATTAACTGGGAGATATAACCCTGTGTACAGCCTAACCTTCTTGCAACTTCTGCCTGCCTTAAACCCTTATCTACCAACAGTTTAACGGCTCTTGCAAGCATCTCAAATTTCTTAGTTCCTGTATCCATAAAATATGCTGCAACATCTGAGTTGATTTTGCCAGTAAAATATAACCTCCCCCGTGGTCTCAAAAAACTCAAATCCTCCTCTACTATGTAGCTGTACTCTCTCAATGGATTGACTACCATAAACTGTCTCTCTGTAAGTCTTTTAACAGTCGAATCAATGGCTCTAAGTGTTTCAAACTCTAATTTTTTGCTTGGGCTCTCTGAAACTTTTTTAAAGATGGGCCACGCAAACTGCTTTCTTACATTAGGGTTTAACTCTGTTATACCCTGTGAAGACCCAACTATCCTTATCTGGTTACCTCTTAGCTCCTGTACTGCTATAATAAGCTCATGTAGTAACATTCTCAATGGCTTGGGCAAATCTCTGCTACTTGGTGCTATCGTGTTTAGTTCGTCAATGCCTAACACCGCTGGTGTTTGTATTCTATATTCAAACGCTCTGTCTATCACTGCGGTAAAAAATTCCTTCCAGATATTCAGAAAAACACCATAACGGTCTACATTTGCGGGCAGAACATGATAAGGTATTGAAATAACGTTTATTTTGTCCCTATTGCAGCTATCCAGCATCTCATCAAAATCCGAACAACTAACAACTTCAACGTCTTCCATCTCTATCTCTTCCCTAATTTCAACCCCATCAAAAACAAATATTCTCAAAGGAGCTCTACCTACAAGCATTGAAAGTTCTGAGCCTTTGCCTACATCCCTAATTATGCAATTAAAACCCTTTTCATAAAACCTGAGTAACAAATAATAGAGTAATGTAGTTTTACCACTTCCGGAAACTCCAAAAATGCAAGTATGCTGGTTTTCTGCAGTTGGTTCAAAGTATTTCTTAAACCAACCTTTACCTATCATTGTTTCACCCTGTGGGTTTCCCTCTGATGACTCTAACCTGCCTCGGTCTTAAGCCACTTATGACATATCCCATGCTTTTCCCCCAAATACCTCATCTTTCTCATTTTTTTCATCAAATAAATCGTCTAAACTCAATTTAGTAAAATCAAAACTCAGAATATCGTAATCCATACACAACTGAATCAGTTCATCCAGTATGTTAAATACTTCAGCGTCGTAATCTCCACAATATTGTTCCCTCCTTGGTGTATAATTTACTAAAAGCCCATCTACTCGTTCAATTAACTGATTTAAGGTTTCGCTCTCTTCTCCATTAAGCAATGATTTCACCATTCCCAACGTTACTCTCAATGTCCTAATTCTTTTGCCCAAGCTATTTAAAAGATTTATAACGTAGATGTTCCGTCCTATCGCCATTATTAACTGCTTTTTACTCCTCAATGCCCAGCCCCCATTAACAAATACAGCGCTATAATCGCTATAATCCCAAATATGACGTTTTTGTATCTCAAAATAAAACTCTCCTGTTCTCTCTTTTGCACCTCCTCAACCATAAACGGCTGATTTTTCTCAACCTTTGCATATTGTATGGTTCTCTTCAGAGTAGCTACTAATTCCTGCCTGCCCAACCTGTCCCTACTTGGAGACAGTTTAACGAAGTTATCTACAAACGCAACAATCAATGGTATTGGGAATTTGGAATTTATGGCTCTGATTATTGAAACAAACATTATCTGTTCTGGTGTCAAATCGTATAAAGCCTCATCCTGTGCAAGCTTTTCTTGAATGAGTCTAAGTTCTGCAAGCTCCGGGTCGCTGATGTTCACAATATCAGCCCCCCAAATAAACCAACACAAAGACCGATAACAAATGCTGCCACTGCCGTCTTTTTGCTAATCTCAAGCTTAAATACCGTTCTTATAAATCTGTCGTCAAACAGAGCCCCTACGGTATCCGGTGAAAGTCCACCTTCTGGTTTCCTTGGATCAAACGTTACGCCTGTATCTGTATCAACATAAAACACCATCTTCCAGCGCCTACTTCTCTCCGGTATGGGATCCGTAGCTATGACGTATTTTCTATCTCCAAAACTTTCATGTAAGAACCCATCCCTTGCCCTAAGCTTTTTTCTCTTCTGCGTACTTCCTTCAAAAATTATGCAGTCAAACTTTCCCGAGTAGTTTCTAAATCTTTCTAACTTTTCCTTTTCTTCCATTTTTCCACCTCTTTGCTTTTTGAATCCCCGTTCCCATATCTATAGCCCAATATCTCCAGTTCAGCATACGAAACACCTATAACGGTTTCAAAGCACTCACAACTGCAGCAAACATTTCAATAAGCTTGCTGATGAAATCGAGCAGGAATTCAAAGAGAGAGCGATGAGCATGGATGTACCTTCTCAGAAATGTGTAGAAATTTCTTGAAGTCCCGGCTGAATATGCAAGTACGAAGCTCTCAAACAGCGTGAACGTAAGCAAACCGTTCTGGATAAATACCAAGTCGAAATAGTATAGCAAACCACTCACAGTTGTATAAAACATGCTGAATGCATCTATTAGCGTTGAAGCGTATGGCACATTCTGCCTTGCCCAGCCTATGGCTTCATTGATTGCGTTGCCTGTTTGATTTAAAATAGCTCCAAAGCCCAAGCCTCCACTTTCAACTATTTCATTCCACTCCTCATAGCTGCAATAATAAACCTCCAAGTGAGCTTCTTCCGTTGAAGCAAAGCTGACATGGCTAAAAACAATGTACTGATCTAAAGGAAAGTCTACGCATTTGCCAAATGAGGTTACCTCAGCCTGAAGGGGATTAAGGTAGACGTACACATCGAGTTCCAAGGGGGCATCGGGCTCTTCGGCATAATACTGTACCTTTATATCATAATCGTTGAATCCTACTTGCAGTGTTTTTAACTCTTCTGAAACTGTCGTTCCGTTGGGATAGGTCAAGTTGATGTAGAAATGCTTCCATGCCCCCCATACTCCTTCTTCTCTTGCCTTCACTTCAAGTAAGTAGTGTTCTCCAAAAGCATTCAGATCAAAGGTCTGCGTACTCCAGTTCTCATGATAGATTATGTCGTTGGCGTATACGCTAAATATAACATAACCTTCTTGGACTGCATAGTTACCCGCTGTAACTCTGCCCAAATCCACCTGATCGTATGCACTGGCAGCTCCGGTTAAGCCAATCGTTATGGATAAAAGAATTATGCATCTGATTAGCCTGCCTATCCCCCTGTTCATCTTGTTTATCTCCTCCTTCTACCCAGTGTTCTGGTTATCATGCTAAGAAAGCTCATTACCGCAACGAGAACCGCAAGGTTGACGAGGGTTGGAGCATTTGAGTAGAGGGTATCAATAGCCCTGTTCAGTGATTCCTGTTGCGAAGTTGTTGGCTGATATGTGTTTCCCGCTCCTCCTGTCTCTATCCCCCCTGATTCTCCTGCCGTTCCTGTTGGTGTTGGAGTTATGTAGATCTCAGTAAGCGTTACTTCAACGAGCACAGGATCAATCCCAACTTCCACAGTTCCACTTACACTCGCATAACCTGAAGCCTGAACAATGTATGCATAGCTGCCATTTTTAGCAACTTCAAAGTATGCATAGCCTTGCTGGTTTGTAAGCCTTGTAGTACCGTAAAGTGTCACAGCAGCCCCGCTCACAGGATAGCCGAGCGAGTTCTTAACCAAAAAGCTGGCAATCGTATTATTTACCTCATCCGAGGGAGTTACAACCGGTGCAAGCTCAACATAGATGGTGTATATATCCTGATCAGACCCGACGTATATCTCTCCACTCGCATCGATGTAACCAGTCTTTGACGCCTGCCAGACATAGGTTTTCCATCTGTCTACCTGGTAGACTTTCTCGTAATCATAAGTTCCAGAATCAATGGTTGTTCCGTTACAGCTGAGCGTAAAGTTAACTCCTGGAATCAAAGCGTTCTGTTTTGCATCAAAGAAGTAGAAATGCAGCTCAGCCTGCGTTATCTGTGGATAAAAACGTATGTAAATGTCCTGATCGCTTGCAACATCAAATATTGTTCCGCTAACACCCTCTATCTCCAGTTCAGACTGAAATCCCTCTTTAGATGCTGTGTATACAACCGTCGAGTTTACCGGGACAGCTAAGATGAAGCCTGAATCAACGGTTTGATTGACATGATTAACGAGCACGCCACCGCTGTAAACGTAAGCGTCCAGCAGTACATCATTCAATGCAAATCCAGTTTCGTTGTTTATGAAGTAGAAACACAGCCTCCTCGTTTCCTGCTCCAGAGGATAAAAGTAGATTGTAACGGATTTGTCGGTATCAGCATAGATATATAGACTATATCCCTGCTTCTCCAAATCTGACTCATAACCTGCCTTGCTCGCTTCGTAAACGAGAATTGTTGAGTTAGGATAAACTGTCACAACATCCCCACTGTTGAACGTGTTTACGTAATCTACACCGTCTACAGAATAGTTGAGTGTTACGTTGTTGAGCGGTTGCTCAGTTGTTGCATCAACGAAATTAAACTGGATATCATAGGCCGCTGCAAGAGCTGAAACATCATCAACATATAGACTATCTGACACCCCGCTGGTTGCAGTTAGGCTTCCCGCATACTGAAAAGTTACTGTGCTCTGGCCTGTCCATCCAGACACATTCAGATCTATTAAAGTCCAAGCTGTATATGCTGCTGTTGTGCTAAATACAGACGTTCCATTTATCAAAACCTTAAATGTGAAAGTTCCTCCCGCAACATCTGAGGTATCACTTGGTTTGTAGAGGTAAAAAGTCAGGTTTGACACTCCTGAAAGATCTATACTCTGGCTGATGGATGTTGACACTCCTTCATTATTGTCTCCTCCAGCCTGCAAACAAGCGCTGTAATTCCCATCATATTTATATGCCGTAGTGACAGACGGATTTACGACAGAGGCTGAATCTGTATAAGTCGACCATCCCGTAAAATTTCCAGTTTCAAAACCTCCATTCGTTACCTGCTCTATTGCTCCCGCTGATGCTGTCTGAATGGCAAGCATCAAACATACCATTACAAAAATCAGCCTTAATTTCATGAGTATCCCCCCAGAATGTTTAAAACATTGTTTAGAACTATTCCAGCACTAAAGCCCGTGAAAAATAACATAGTTTTCAATGCAAACTCCTTGTTTTTGCCATAAACCCATACTGCCGTTAAACACACAAATAAAGCACCAAGCAATTTAGCCTGCAGTACATCGATATTCAAACAGTCGAGAACAAAATTGCTCTCATAACAACCTTTGTCTAAAGCCACATAGGTTGTTAAGTTGTCTAAATACACAAAATTTAGAACGAAAATAAGCAACAGTAATGCAAAAACAATCCTATCTTCTTCGATCATAAACTCTCCTTCCATCAGATTAGTCCCTCCTTTTTGAATGTTTAACCCTGTGCAGTCTGCCTCTAATGCTAACCTTCACGTGGCCAGATGTTCTTTCAAAAACGCCGTGAATGTGTCCATAAGCCAGCCATTTTCTGTATGCCTTCTTACTCCTGAAATTCATCTTTTTTATTTTTCTTCCCATATTTATCACCTCAACACTCTTGTAATTAAATAACCAGTTCCAATAATAACCATGGCAAAAAGCAAATACGACAACACAGCAGGAGTTAAGGTTTTAAAGAGCTCAAGAGCATTTAACGGGTTTGTGAACCATACCTGCTCAGACGGCTTTAAAATGAAAATATAACTGCCAGAAGAGTTAAGAGATACTGTGTCCGTCGTGTTGTATTCTCCTATCAGACCTCCTGTGCTATTGTAGATCAGAATTTTAACACCTTTCTGAATGTTCAGATCGCCGAAGGTTATGGTTACAGCGTTAGCGGGTACTGTTGAAATCAAAATTAAAACTAATAAAAATAAAAAGTAAATCTTTCGCAAACTCTTACCTCCTCAGAAACTTGAATGTGTCCCCTATTGCACCAAGCAAGCTATCAAAGAGGCCAACTAAGAAACCAACTGTAATAAGCAGCAGAACTACTGGCACTATTGCAATTACAAGGTTTCCAATGCCTGGCATTAGATTTGTTATTCCACCAATCACTTCAACTCCGAGGAACTGCCAGATGGTGTAGGTTGTTGCAGTATTGTTTACCCACGTTGAATAAACTCCTTCAACATCACTCCATACTCTCAAGCTTATCGTATGTGTAGTTCCTGGTTCCAAACCCGTTGCTGTATATGACTCTCCCGTTGTATTGGCTACATGAACGCCATCTATCCATACCTCTGTCAGCGTGTAGTTTACTGCTGGATTAGTCCATGTCCACGTTATGTAATTCAGTCCTTTTTCCGAAACCTGCAGGTTGCTGACCGGATCCACTGCCAATGCTGGAACTGTAATTAGACTCAATAAAATAAACAGACAGAGAGCTCTTGAAATTCTATGTTTCACTCACCTCACCTTCCAAACATCCTGAATGCATCCCTTATAGCCCCTATGATCGAATCGAAGAGTCCAACAACAAAACCAACCACGATCAACAGCAGAATTATTGGCACCACTGCAATTACGAGATTTCCGACGCTCGGCATCAGATCTCCAACGCCACCAATCATGTCTCCAAGCGCCGTCCAGTTCACTGAATAATTCAAATCCGCTGCAGCAGCAGGAGTCACTGAACCCACATAGGTACCAATGGCAGTCCATATACCAAACAAGACCATTGCTGCCCTCTGTAGTTCCTTTTTATTCTTCTTAATCCACCTACTCAACCGCCTTGCGTACATTGAAAACAGAGAATAGTCTTCAAGTATATAAACCATTAAACGATAACTTCTCCCGAAAATGATTCCTGATGCGAGACGAGCGTTTTTGATCCCCAAATCTCTATATTCATCTGCCTGTCAAAGTACCACAACACAAGCAAGCGACGACGCTTCAAAACCTCATCAAGCGTTACAGTCCTAACGTACTCCAGCCTGTTCTTACAAATCGGACAGTACTCATACCTTTCACGCTCAAGCTTTTCCAGAAACTCCTCTACTCTCTCCCTCTTAACATTAAACGATTGTCTCCAGTTGTTCATAAAGCCAAAGTTGCTTGTTCTATTTGAATAACTAACAAGAAGCTCTACCCATTTCCTCTCAAACCATTTAAGTTCGTCTGCTTTAACTCCAGAATAGAAAAACTCATTAAGATCTATAATCGCCTTTCGAGCGTTATAGCGAAGATGGTGGACTATTCTTCCAGAACTCCTTATCTGTCCGTCCTCGTCTTTATCAAACCATGTGTATGACGTGTAAATGTTAAAGAAACCATAGTCTTCATCAACATAAGGATCGACCCAAACACTTATGTTGGTGAACTTCTTAAGCCACTTGCAAAACTCTTTTTTCCACAACTCTCGAAGCTTGTTAAGCCACTCTTTTGAGAAATAAGGACTAAATCGTACTATTTTCCCATTCCATAAAATAATATTCCAAAGGCAAACGTGAACATGTATGTGTGGTTTTGTCGGCTCGCTACTACTCCAAAGATGGACATTCATTAAGCCTCCTTCCTTAAAATCACCTGCTAATGGCACATTCTCATGCTTAACCAAATACTTCCTTAAAAACCGCTTTAGTGTCGATCTAACAGCTTTTCTCATGAGCTTTTCAACGTCCTTAATATGAGAGTACGATCGGATGTACTCACTAAACCCCCTACTTACTCTGTCTGGAACTGTGAATACCATCCAGATGAGAGCCAAATCTGAATCATAATGCTTTACCTCCCTCAATTCCCCGCCAAATTCCCTGTAACTTACTAATCCAATTTCCCTTGCAGAATCAGCAATTGCACTAAACTGCTCAAGCTTTAAGGCAGAATAGCGCTTTGTATCGGAGTACTTCTTCAATGGATGTAACCTACCAGCATGAATCTTCAATCTCCTTTTCTTCTCGCCCTCATGCTCGTAGAGGTGTACTTCAAAGTCTATTGCTGGCTTGTAAACAAATCCATGCTTTTTGCAACGATACTCTTCAAATAATAGCGAGATATAACAATCTTCTAAGACATTATAACCAAACTCTTCCAACAGCTTTGCAAATTCCTCATGGAGCTCAACTCTTGTGTATCCATAATCCAAAATCGAATACCCACTCAAATCGATCTCATTCAAACCCCTAATCCTGAATGCCTGCAATGTTGCAATGCACCTAAATCCAAAAGTCTCAAATGCTCTTTTAAGCTTTTGACCTTCATATTTTAATCCATCCCCTTCGATAATAACATCTGAATTTTTGGCCTGTACCGTATTAAAAGGTTAACATCTGAATTTTTGGCCTGTACCGTATTAAAAGGTTAACATCTGAATTTTTGGCCTGTACCGTATTAAAAGGTTAACATCTGA
>JARQZL010000038.1 GCA_029984855.1 Archaeoglobales archaeon
TGGATAAAAATAAAAGGAAGGAAAGGGACCAGGCTCGTTCCGGGAAAGAAGCAGAACTACAAGAGTCCAGGGCCAAACCAGAAGTACACGTCAAACGGAAAGAGAAGAAGGAAGCTACCGAGATCGCAGAAGTCCATAGTTGGTGTAAAGCAGTAGTTAGGTTTTTATAAAGTTCCCTCAAGCACTTTTGATGATTCAACCCCTCTTACTTGTTGTTGTCATCCTCGCTCTCGCAACAGCTCTGAGGTATATCTTCTCTGCATTTGAGAACGCTGGTTTTGACAGATTTGATGCTTTTGCCATTCTCATTCTCCCACCCATTCTTGAGACGCTTGTTCATCCTCTTTATATAGCAAGCTACGCTGGTATGAAGATTTATGCTGATCCGGCGGGATTCTTTATACCCCTCGTTGTATCGGCAAGACTTGTTGCATCGGGAAGAGTGCACCCACTCAAAGTAATTGTTGGCATTGCCATTCTGACATACGTTTGCAATAAAAATGCGGTTGTGGGACACCTCGGTGTGGGTATTACTGACATAATAACGCCGATAGTTGTAACTTCATTTTATTCCCTCTATGCCTCTCATAAACCCGCACCCCTTGCGTACGTCTCCGGAACCCTTGGCATGATTATTGGAGCTGATATACTCAATATCTTTGGATTAAGCAGATTATTCAATGGGAAGGTAATCATCATAGGAGGAGCAGGTGTTTTCGATGCAATTTATCTTGTTGGAGTGTTCGCCGCATTTCTCGATATTCTGGTGTCACATGCTGGAAGACTGAGAATTAAAGAAAGCTTTAAAAAGCCCACATGATGGCTAAAAAGTTAATGTTATATCTCATGTGAATGGCATTTTAATAATTCTGCATCGGGCAGGTGGAAAAATGGAGATAGCAAACCTCGTAGTATCCCACAAAAAAGCAAGTCTGGAGGAGATAGAAAGGGCATGGCATGGCGATTGCCGTTCTCTTATTGAACGTGTCCTCTCTTATCCCAATATCTCCGAATGTGCTATTCTCATGACCTGTAACCGGGTTGAAGTCTATGTTGTTGGCAATGACACTGAAAAAACGCTGAAGGAGTTTGCGAAACTCATGCATGTCTCCAAAAGAGTGATTGAGATACACAGAAACGATGCTTGCCTTGAACATCTGCTCAGAGTAGCCTCTGGCCTCGAGTCTATGATGGTCGGCGAAGACCAGATTCTCGGTCAGGTCAAGGACTTTTACAATATATCCAAGGAGTACGGTGGTGTCGGGAACATCCTTGATATAGCTTTCTCCAAGGCCATTCAGGTCGGAAAGAAAGTCAGGAAGCTTACGGGCATAAATAGGGGCTCGGTCTCCATAGGCTCTGCAGCGGTTGAACTTGCAGAGAATCGTCTTGGCACTCTAACAGGAAAGGAGGTTCTGGTTGTTGGGGCAGGGGAGATGGGGAGTCTGGTTGTGAAGGCTTTAGCGCATAAGGACTGCAAAATTCTGATTGCAAACAGGACTTTTTCAAAAGCTGAAAAGCTTGCATCTGAGGTTGGTGGAAAAGCCATCCCTTTCGATAAACTGGAAAGGTACATGGTTGAGAGTGATGTGATTATAACGGCAACGTCATCGAAAGGCCATATAATCACAAATGAAATGCTGAAAGATGTTATGGCCGTCAGGCAGGACAGGCTGCTCATCATAGACATAGCCCTTCCACGGGATGTGGAAGATGTGGACATTCCGGATGTGGAGCTGTATACCATCGACCATCTTAAAGAGATAAGTGAGGAAAATCTCAGAAGGAGGCTTAAAGAAGCGAAAAAAGCTGAAAAGATTATTGCCGGGGAACTCGAGCACCTAAAGATAATGCTTGATGAGATGAAAGCAGATTCGGCTATTTCTGCAATGTACAGCAGAGCGGAGCGGGTAAAGAAGGAAGAGGTTCTTGAACTTTACAACAAGCTTGCTGCGAGATACGGTATTGATGAAAGTGTTTTGCCAATTCTGGAGAAATTTGTTAATTCTTTTCTGAAGAAGTACCTGAGAACTCCAACCATCCGGCTCAGGATGGCTGCAAGGAGCGGTAACGAGTCACTGGTGGAAGCATCGGAGTACCTTTTTGGAGGTGAGGAACTTGGAGTTTCCAGAGCTGAGGATGAGGAGACTGAGAAGGGACTTGTTAAGACCACTTGTCAGAGAAAACAGGCTTAGCATCGATGAACTCATTATGCCCATTTTCGTTGATGAAAATATATCTGTTAAGAAAGAAATCCCCTCGATGCCTGCTTACTACCGCTTTCCCGTCAATGAAGTTGCGGATGAAGTTGGCAGGGCAATGGAGAAGGGGATTAAGGCGTTCATTCTCTTCGGAATACCAGCGTACAAGGATGAGGTGGCATCTTCAGCCTTTGATAAAAATGGAGTTGTTCAGAAGGCTGTTGGGAAAATAAAGGCTGAACACGATGATGCAGTTGTTATTACCGATGTGTGCCTCTGTGAATACACCACACACGGCCACTGCGGGATTGTTAGAGACGGAATCATCCTGAACGATGAAACACTGCCAGTTCTTGGAAAAATTGCCGTAAGTCATGCTGAAGCTGGAGCAGACATTGTAGCTCCTTCAGGCATGATGGACGGGATGGTTAAGGCAATACGCAGCTCACTTGACAGCAACGGCTTTCAGAATGTTGCCATTATGAGCTATTCAGCCAAATACGCTTCAAACTTCTACGGGCCATTCAGAGATGCTGCGGAAAGCGGTTATGCTTTTGGCGATAGAAGAAGCTACCAGATGGACTTTCATAACGGAAGAGAAGCGTTGAGAGAGGTGGAGCTTGATTTGAATGAAGGAGCGGATATAGTCATGGTCAAGCCTGCTCTTGCATACCTTGATATTCTCAAGGCTGTAAAAGATAAATTTGGCGCTCCTACGGCAGCTTACAATGTCAGCGGGGAATATGCGATGGTCAAGGCTGCGGGCAAGATGGGCTGGCTCGATGAAAGGCAAATAGCTTACGAAATCCTTGTGGCGATAAAAAGGGCAGGAGCAGATTTGATAATAACCTATCATGCAATAGAGATAGCAGAGTTTCTCGGCTAATAACTTCTGATTACCTCTTAATTCTTAACCTTTAAAAACAGCATACGATCAATCCTTTTATGAACTTTGGCAAATCGAAATCCCTCTACAGCGAAGCTTTAAATCTGATGCCGGGTGGTGTGAGCAGCCCTGTAAGGGCAGTGAAACCCCATCCATTCTATACAGCGTTCGGAAAAGGCTCTAAAATTGCAGATGTTGATGGGAATGAGTATATAGACTACTGCATGGGTTACGGCCCTCTAATTCTTGGCCATGCGCATCCAGCAGTTAAGAAAGCCATCGAGGAACAGCTCGAAAAAGGATGGCTGTATGGTACGCCAATAGAACTTGAGGTTAAGTATGCAAAACTTATAACGAAACTGTTTCCAGGCATCGAAATGCTTCGCTTCGTCAACACTGGAAGTGAGGCAACAATGGCAGCTTTGAGGGTTGCAAGAGGATTTACAGGCAGAAATAAGATAATAAAAGTTGAGGGCAGCTTCCACGGAGCACACGATGCGGTCTTAGTTAAAGCAGGCAGTGGTGCAACAACCCACGGCATTCCGAATTCTGCCGGAATTCCGGCAGATTTTGTGAAGCACACGCTGCAAGTCCCTTACAACGACATCGAAGCTCTTGCAGACGTCATCGAGAAAAATAATGACATTGCAGCATTCATTCTCGAGCCGGTAATGGGCAACTCAGCACTCATTCTTCCAGAAAAAGACTACCTGAAGGAGGTCAGGAATGTAACTGAAGAGAACGATGTTCTGCTGATATTCGATGAAGTGATTACTGGCTTTAGAGTTTCCCCTGGAGGAGCGCAGGAATACTACGGTATTAAGCCCGATCTAACAACCCTCGGAAAGATAGCCGGAGGAGGATTGCCAATAGGCATATTTGGTGGAAAGAAGGAGATAATGGAGAATGTAGCCCCATCAGGCAACGTTTATCAGGCCGGAACCTTCAGCGGCAATCCCTTAAGCTTAACGGCTGGTTACACCACGGTTAAATTTCTGATGGAGAATGGTTATGACTACATTAACTCCATAACAAAGGAGCTTGCAGATGGCATCAGGGATCAGATAGCTGGCTCAAACCTTGGCAATGAAGTTGGGAGTATAGCTTCGATGTTCTGCATATACTTTGGAAAAACACCAAAGAACTACAGCGATTCTCTAAAACTTGATGGAAAGAAGTTCATCGAGTTCTTCTGGAAGTTGCTTGAAGAGGGAGTCTTCTTCCCACCCTCCCAGTACGAAACCTGTTTCGTCAGCTTTGCACACAGCAGAGAAGACATTGAAAAGACTATTGAGGCAGTCGGGACATGTCTGAGAAAGTTGTAGTCGGGACGAGGGGAAGCAAGCTCGCTTTAGCCCAGACTGAGAAGGTTCTCTCCTTTCTCAAGGCGGAGGGTTACGGGGTTGAGATCAGGGTAATAAAGACTCCCGGCGACATAATGAAAAACAGACCTCTGCATGAATTCAAGGGCATGGGGGCTTTCGTTAGGGTGATAGATGAGGCTCTCGTTGATGGAGATATAGATATTGCTGTACACAGCTACAAGGATGTACCATCGAAGATAAGTGGGGTAATTGCTGCCGTTCTTGAGAGAGAAAGTCCATGTGATGCGTTTGTAACGAGAGAAGGATTAACGATAGACGATCTCGAAAGTCATGCTGTTGTTGGAACATCGAGCCTGAGAAGAAGAGCTCAAATAAAGCGCTATCGCCAGGATTTCAGAATAAAGAATCTGAGGGGCAACGTGGACACAAGATTGAGAAAGCTGAGAGAAAAACAGTATGATGCGATTCTGCTGGCTGAAGCCGGGCTCATGAGGCTTGGTCTGGACAGGAAAGTAAGATATCACCCTTTAAATCCGGAAATCTTCATTCCTTCTGCAAATCAGGGCATAATAGCTGTGGAAACAAGAAGAGGTGAAGAAGATATTGTCTCCTTTATGAATCATAAAAAGACAGCTATGGAGGCGGAAGTCGAGAGAGTGGTGCTGAAAGAACTTGGAATTGGATGTGCTGTACCTGCAGGTATTTATGCGAAGTTCGATGGAAAGATAAAGCTTTTCTGCGAAATTCTTTCACACGACGGTAAAGAGGCTGTGAGAGTTGAAGAAAAGTTGAGTCCGAAGACGGCAATTGAAGAAGCCATAATTATTGCAAGAGAACTTAAAGAGAGATGCGGAGGTATGCTCGTTGGCTGAGGGCATGGTCTATTTAGCTGGTGCCGGCTGTGGAGACGAACTGCTCACAAAAAAGGCAGAAGAAGCAATAAAGAAGGCAGATGTTATCATCCATGATGAGCTGATTGGGAGAAGAGTAAAAGAACTCATTAGAAAAAGCGGGGCTGAAGTTATAGATGCGGGGAAAAGGGCAGGCAGGCATAAACTAACCCAGGACGAGATAAATGCCCTTCTGGCCAGATATGCAGGAGAAGGTAAAGTTGTTGTAAGGCTTAAGGCCGGAGATCCCTTCATCTTTGGAAGGGGAGGGGAAGAAGCAGAATTCCTCGCGGAAAATGGAATAAAGTTCGAAGCAATTCCGGGAGTATCTTCTGCGGTTGCAGCCCCTGCATATGCAGGCATACCTCTGACTCACCGCAGATACGATCCCGCTGTCGTTTTTATCACCGGAAGGCAGGAAAGAGAAAGGCTGAACTGGGATGCTTTAGCGAAGTTGAATGCAACGATAGTTGTATTGATGGGAGTCTCAACCCTCCGTCAGACCACGGAAAAGTTGATGAAGCATGGTAAAGACCCGAATACTTCAGTGGCGATAATAGAAAAGGGTTGCTCGAAGCAGCAGAGGGTTGTTACGGGAAACCTCCTGAACATAGCTGATATTGCCGAAAAAGAGAACATTAAGGCTCCGGCAGTAATAGTAATCGGTGATGTTGTAAAGCTTAGGAAGAAACTCCTGCCTTGGATGCCATGACACTTGCCTGTATCTACTCAAAAATGGAGGAGCAGAGGTGGAAAGTTCTCGATGCTATATTTGCCCATATGTGGAGCTATGAGTTTGTGCCAGTGGAGCTCATAGCAAAGCGTTCCGGCATGAATCCAGAAAAGGCTGAGGCAATTCTTAAAGCAATGAGTGATGAAAAGATTGTGGTTAACAGACAGCTCAACTACTTTGGCTCTGCTTTCACGTTTCTTGGTCTCTCTCTGTATTCTCTCTGGCGCCTTGTTAAGTGGAAAAAGATTCATATGCTGGGTAAAATCATGGGAGAGGGAAAGGAGAGCGTTGTTTACAACTGCTATTCTGAGAAGTATGGCGAAGCTGTAATCAAGTTTCATCGTGTTGGCTATCCGAGCTTTAAGAAGGTCAGAGAGAAGAGAAATTACGGCACGCTCCATTTCACTGTGTTGGCCGTAAGATCGGCAAGAAACGAATACAGAGCGTTGCAAAGACTGCAAGGATTGGGAGTTCCCCGGCCATATGCGTGGGAAGGTAATGCAGTAATGATGGAACTGATCGAAGCAAAAGAGCTGTACAGAGTAAGGTTGACAAATCCCGAAGAGGTTCTTGAGATTATAATCGATGAAATCCGGCGAATGTATTCGAGGGGGCTGGTACATGGAGATCTGAGTCAGTACAACATCCTTGTGAGCGAGGAGGGAGTGTGGATTATAGATTTTCCCCAGTGTGTTTTTCTCGATAAGAATGAAGAGAAAAGAAGCGAGGTGGAGAAACTGCTTAGAAGGGATGTTGAGAACGTCCTTAGTTACTTCAGGAGAACGTACTCCATAGAAAAAGATATTAACACGATTATGGAATATATTAAAAAATGACCTGTATCTTTGGTGTGGATATTGTCAGGGGCTCGGTTCATGGAGGAGAGAGGCCAAAATATGCTCTTTTCATTTCCTCTGAGAAGAAAGAAAAAGTTGTTTCAAGAGCAAAGCTCTTCAGGCTCATAAGACAATACAGGCCATCTATGATTGCGGTTGACAGCATCACTGAACTCTTCTCATCAAGGGAGGATCTGATAAAGTTTCTGAAAGGGATACCAGTTTCCACGAAGCTCGTTCAGGTTGCAGGGAAGCACAGCCTGCCGTATCTTGCAAAAAGATACGGGCTCCGAATGGATATAAGAAATCCGATGGATGAGGCAAAGGTATGTGCCATGCTTGCGGGTTTTGATGTCGGCGAAGAGGTTTCAGTGTTCATTGATAAATCGCTAATTACTGTTTCCAGAAACAGAAGCCTGGGAAAGGGGGGATGGAGACAGAACAAGTACCGCAGAAGAATACACGATGAGGTGAGAAGAGTATATAATGAAATAAAGAACAGGCTTGATGAGAATGGATTTGAGTACGCTGAGGACGTGAGGAAAGGATACGGTGGAATTTCGAGAGGTATTCTCCTCGTTAATGCTCCGAAGAGTGCAATACCTGTGAACTCCTTCAGGACAAGAGATGTGCAGGTGAGAGTTGAGGCCGTAGAAAAGGAGAGAGTGGAGTTCATACCGCTCCGTCAGCAGAAAATGCACACAATTGTGGGAGTCGATCCCGGTACAACAACAGCCATTGCAGTTCTTGATCTTTCGGGTAATCTGCTGGGCATTAATAGCAGGAAGGGATGGCATCATTCAGAAGTTGTTGACTACATTCTCTCCTTCGGAAAGCCTGTAGTTATTGCCACCGATAAAAGTAACCCTCCGGAGTTCGTGAGCAAGTTAAAGGCAACCTTCAACGCCGTCCTGTATGCTCCGAAGGAGGACATGAGCGTTGAAAAAAAGAAAAATCTCGCCTCAAGATACAAAACGGCCAACGACCACGAAAGGGATGCTCTTGCTTCGGCTGTTGAAGCATTTAACTCCTATAAAAGCAAGCTCCTCAACATAGAGAAGAGGATACCTGAAGGTGTTGATGTGGATATGATAAAGGCCGGGATCATCAAAGGGATTACACTCCGGGAGTTACTGGGTAGAAAGAAGGAGGAAGCTCCGAAAGAAGCTCATAAAACTGTAGAGAAAAGGGAAGTTGTGGAAAGACAGGCAATAGTAAAGGAGCTTCAGGAGGAGAACAGAATTCTGAAAGCTGAGGTGGAGAAACTTAAGAAGGAAGTTGAGAGGCTGAAGGGCAGAATAGTATCTATTTCAAGGGAAGAACATGAGAAAATAAGGAAGGATAACTATATAAAAGCTCTTCAGGCGGAAATAGCGGAGCTGAAGGCGGAGCTGGAAGAGAAAGATGCACTTGTGGAAGAATTGAGGGGGAAAATAGAGCAGCTCAAATTCATGAGAATGCTGGAATTCAGCGGGTGGAAGGGAGTGAAAGTACTTTCCAAGTTCACGAGGGAAGAGATTGAGAAGCTTGAAAAAGATGTGGGAATTGAGAAGGATGATGTTGTATACATTCAGAGTCCGGGTGGAGGAGGCAGAGCTCAGGCAGAATATCTCTCTTCAAAGGGAATTAAGGCTGTTATAGCCAGCAATGTCTCGCATACGGCCATGGCAGTTTTTGAAGAGATGAATGTGCCTGTGATAGGTGTCGATGAAGTCGAGATGAAGGTTGCAGATAGCTTTGCTGTTGTCAATGTAAAGAACTTTGAGAAAGCATATACAAGAAAGATGGAGGATATGAAGAAAAAGAAGCTTGAAAAGCTGGAAGAGATCATATTTAGGTATAAACAGAAAAGACTTTTTAAATAACGGCTATGCGGATAAAATTAAGTAGATTCAATAGATGTTCACTAAAATTAGTTCGGCCAGCCTGCATCTGTTAGGCTCAAACCAAGAAAGCAAAATTTTCTTATTCTCACCCATCAAGCGAGGCGCATGAAGAAGATAGTTGTGATGAGTGGGAAGGGTGGCGTTGGAAAGTCCACTGTGGCAGCAAACCTTGCGTTCATGTTGAGCCAGAAAGGCAATAAAACGGGGTTGCTGGATTGTGACATTCATGGCCCCTCCATTCCAAAACTGCTTGGTCTTGAAGATGTAAGAGGATTAGACTCCAAGGAAGGAAAACTGGAGCCTATCAAGCTTAATGGAGTTAAAGTATTCTCTATGGGATTTATGCTTCCAAGCCGTGACACACCGGTCGTATGGAGGGGGCCAATAAAACACAAGTTCATTCAGGAAGCCATTGAGAAGGTTGACTGGGGCGAGCTTGATTTTCTTGTTATAGACCTTCCACCTGGTACGGGAGATGAAGTGATAAGTATAGTTCAGCTTGCAAAACCAGACGGATCCGTTGTGGTTACCACTCCGCAGAGCGTTGCGCTTGAAGACGTCAGAAAGGCCGTGAATTTCTCCATTCATGTAGGTGTGCCTGTGATAGGCGTCATTGAGAACATGAGCGGAATGCTCTGCCCGCACTGTAGAAAGCCCATCGAGGTTTTTGGCAGCGGTGGAGGGAGGAAGCTGGCTGAGGAAATGGCCGTTCCTTTTGTGGGCAGTATACCTGTTGATGCAAGCATATTCCGAAGTGGTGAGGAGGGAAAACCCTTTGTTAAACAGAACTCCGAATCAACACGAATTTTTGGTAAAATAGTTGACGAGCTGCTGGAAAACTTGGAGACAATAGGAGAGGAGATGAAGAAGCTGAAGGAGAAAGCTGAGAAAGAAAAGAAGGAGAAGGGAGAAGGATAAAAGGAGGTGAGTAGATGAGAGTTTGTATTCCCACTGAAGGAAATGGAGGGCTTGATGACTACGTTTGTCAGCACTTTGGAAGGGCTGCAAGCTTTACAGTTTACGACACCAAGAGTGGAGCCATAGAAGTTATACCAAACACTTCGGAGCACTTTGGTGGCATGGGCAAGCCACCTGAGATAATTGCGAAGGTTGGAGCGGATGCGGTAATATGTGGAAATCTCGGGCCAAAGGCCATTATGATGCTCCAGCAGTTCGGGATTAAGGTCTACTCGGGAGCGAGCGGTACGGTAAGAGATGCCATAAAGCTCTTTAGAGAGGGCAGGCTCGAAGAGGCAAGCATGGATTCGGCCTGTAAAGATCACAGACACCCTGTTTAGGCTTGAATTAACTTTTTACTTCTTTTCGGGAACTAAAAGTTAAAAGTCAGCCATTTTCAGGAAGTACTCGTGAATCCTTGTGTCATTCGTGAGTTCTGGATGGAAAGCTAAGCCAAGAACATTGTTCTGCTTTGCGGCAACCACGTAGTTCTCGAACGTGGCGAGGATATCAACCTCCTTGCCTGCATCTACTATTGCCGGAGCCCGGATAAAAACAGCATCAACCTCTCCAATCCCTTTAAAGTGGAGGACTGTCTGGAAACTCTCCCTCTGCCTCCCAAATGCGTTCCTTTTCACCCTGACATCAAGCAATTCAAGCAATCTTGTGTCTGTCTTTCTGACCTGCTCGTCTCCATACTTTGACAGCAGTATCAGGCCAGCACATGTTCCCATCACTGGCTTTCCCTCGTTTGCAAGCTGTAGAATTTCGCTGGCTACCGTATCTCTGAATATAAGCCTGCTTATTGTCGTGCTCTCCCCTCCAGGAATTATAACCCCGTCACTTTTTGAAACAACACCGCTCCTCCGGGTAGCAACGACCTCTCCTCCCATTCCAAGTTTTTTCATCGCCTTCTTTGTTATGAGAACATGCTCCTCAACATCACCCTGAACTCCAACTACAGCGATTTTCATAGGCCCCTGTACTGCAGTTTCTCCTCTTCGCCGAGCTGAAAAACATCGAGCCCTTTCATAGCCTCACCTATCCCCTTTGAAACCTCTGCGACAACATCTGGTTCATCATAATGCTGTACAGCCTCTACTATTGTCTTTGCGTATTCAGGCGGGTTGGATGACTTGAATATGCCAGAGCCAACGAACACTCCATCAGCACCAAGCTGCATCATGAACGCTGCATCTGCGGGAGTCGCTATTCCACCTGCGGCGAAGTTAACAACGGGTAACCTGCCCATCTTCCTGACCTCAAGCAAGACTTCATACAGTCCATCAGCAACATCACAGAGTGTGTAATCTTCATAGACAACGTCACTTGTGTTTATCCCGCTCAGACCCATCTCCTCTTTAATGGCGTTTGCAAGCTTGCAGTATGCCTGAGCGTACTTCTCAGCGATGCTGAACACTCTTGTTTCCTCCATCTGCTGTAACTCCGCTATGGCTCTGTTTATCAGCCTCATGTGCCTCACAGCCTCGACAACGTTGCCTGTTCCGGCCTCTCCCTTCGTTCTTATCATCGCTGCCCCCTCCCATATCCTTCTTACAGCCTCTCCAAGATTTCTTGCACCGCATACAAATGGAATGACAAACTTTCGCTTGTCAACGTGGAAGAAGACGTCTGCTGGAGTTAAAACCTCGCTTTCATCTATCATGTCAACACCCAGAGCCTCAAGAGCTCTTGCCTCCGCAACGTGCCCTATTCTGATCTTGGCCATTACGGGGATGGTAACAGCATCCATGATCTCCTTGATGATCTTCGGATCGGCCATTCTGGCAACGCCACCACTTGCTCTGATATCTGCCGGAACCTTGTGCAGAGCCATTACGGCAACAGCTCCTGCATCTTCAGCGATTCCCGCCTGCTCTGCGTTTGTGACATCCATTATGACTCCACCCTTCTGCATCTTCGCAAATCCCCTCTTTATGAGTTCCGTCCCGAATCTGAGCTTTTCGAGTTCCATAAGCGTCACCCCTTTGAGTTGATTGGCCCTGCTATTTAACAGCTTTGCTGGATATGCTTGGGCTACTATAAAAACTCCCTCGGATCGGCTATTTCTCCTTTTATCGCTGTAGCTGCTGCGGTTGCAGGAGATGCAAGATATATCTCTGCATCGGGGTTACCCATTCTCCCCCTGAAGTTTCTGTTCTGGGTGGAAACGCAAACTTCGTTGTCTGCAAGCACACCCATATGTATGCCGACGCAGCATGCGCAGCCTGGAGGGGCTATTAACCCTCCCCCCTCTACGATGGTTCTCAGGTAGCCTTTTTCAATCGCTTTGACGTATATGCTCCTGCTCGCCGGAGCGACTATAAGCCTGACATCCCTCTTTATCTTCCTGCCTTTCAGCATCCTTGCAACTGTTTCTATGTCTGATAGCCTTCCGTTGGTGCATGTGCCCACAAAAACCTGGTCAACCTTTATTCCTTCAACTTCTGAAACTGGAGCGATGTTATCGACGTTGTGAGGTTTTGCCACGACAGGCTCAACATCCGCATCCATGTGTATTTCCTTTTCGTATTCCGCATCTTTGTCAGGCTTTATTTCTCTGAAAGAGTTTCCTCTTCCCATCTCCGCAAGAAATGCCTTTGTTACTTCGTCAGATTTAAACAGCCCGGCCTTTGCTCCACACTCTATCGCCATGTTGGCCATTGTAAGTCTGCCATCCATGTGCATTGTATTGATGGTTTCGCCATGGAACTCCAGTGCTTTATATGTTGCACCATCAGCCCCGAGCTTGCCTATAACCGTAAGAATGATGTCTTTCGGATAAACTCCTTCTGGTAGCTTGCCATTTATCTCGATTCTGAACGTCTCAGGAACTTTGAACCAGTTTTTACCCAGTACAACAGCAATTGCTATGTCAGTTGAACCCATACCGGTTGCGAAAGCTCCAAGAGCGCCATATGTGCACGTATGGCTGTCGGCTCCAACGGCCAGATCTCCTGGGTTAACGAACTTTTCAACCATCAGCTGGTGAATTATGCCCTCACCTGGAGGACTGAAGTCCGCTTTGATTTTTTCTGCAAACTCCCTTATGAACTTCTGGTCGTTGCTGAGCTCTTTACGAGGCGAGGGGGCGGCATGGTCAACGAAGAAGTGAGTTCTGTCCGCTGCTCTGACTTCACCCAGCTCCATGATTCTTCTGATCGCAAGTGGGGCTGTACCGTCCTGCAGTGCGATTGCATCAATTTCTGCAACGACGATATCGCCAGCATAAGTATCGCTGCCACTTTTCTCGCTGAATATCTTTTCTGCAATCGTTTTGCCCATGCGCCATCGCAGAGCGATGAAACAGATAAACTTTTCCTTCTTGGATTTTTCTTCTTTTTGTGAGCTTCGAACCGGACACAGTACTGTTTGCGAGAGTTGATACCGGAGAAGGCTTAGCCAACGTCCCCCTCGTTTGCCGGAGATGCGGAATGTGCTGCGAAAGGCTGAGCCATGTCATCTACGATCCACTAAATGGTGAAATCATTGTTGAAAACATCGAGGAAATCAAAGAGTTTCTTGGCATCCGGTACTACGAATTCCTTGAAGAGGTTGGGAGTAAGGTTAAAGGCATCAACCCTGTGCTCGTTAATCCATGCCCTTTCCTGCGAAACAAAAGGTGCGAGGTTTATCCTGTAAGGCCACGATCCTGTAGACCTTTTCCACTCTTCGGAGATCATAACATAGAGTGTCCTGCGCTGAGGAGGTTTGAGTTGACTCTAAAGGTGCTGGAGTGCGAGAATGCTGAAAGAGTATGCACATACATTAACAGTGTTAAAAAAGGAAAACCAAGCGGGGATTTTGTTGAGAAATATCTGAGTATAGCGGATAGTGAGGAAATTAAGCACTTCTTTGCTCTGAACGATTGGTAGCTAAGGGATGTTGTGAGTGAAGGGAAAGCAATAGGGAATAGCTAACAGCGGCATCATAAATTACAGACGAAAGGAGAGGATTATAAAGCACCTTCTCGCTATAAGGGACAGCTAATTTTATATAGCTGGAGAGCCAAGGCAGACCATGGCATGGATAAGGGATACTGGTCTATCAATAAGGATGTTCACAACAATGGCGTTGCTCGCCTTAGTCTACCTTGCGTTCCTCAGCATACTCTACGCCTACGGAATCGACATAACGTTCATAGCACTCTTTGCAGGCTTTTTCCTCTTCATGCAGTATTACTACTCCGATAGACTCGTACTGATGGCAAGCAGAGCACGTATTGTGAGTGAAAGTGAAGCTCCCGAGTTGCACGCAATCGTTCGCAGGCTCGCAACGAACGCAGGCCTGCCGATGCCAAGGGTTGCAATCGTCGATACACCCATCCCAAACGCCTTCGCTACAGGTAGAAATCCGAAAAATGCGGTTGTTGCAGTAACCACCGGCCTGCTAAGAACGCTCAACAGTGAGGAGATCGAGGCAGTGCTCGGTCATGAGATGAGCCATGTAAAGAACCGTGATATGATGGTACTAACAGTTGCGAGCTTCATATCCACTATAGCCTGGTTCATAATGCGGTGGGCAATGTTTATGGGAATGTGGGGATACGGAGATAGAAGAGAAAATAGTTTGGGCCCAGTGGCAATATTTGTAGTTTCAGCTATAGTCTGGTTTGTAAGCTTCCTTCTCATAAGAGCTCTGAGCAGGTATAGAGAATTTGCTGCCGATGCTGGTAGTGCTTTACTTACAAGAAATCCCAAGGCATTGATCTCTGCCTTGCTGAAGATCAGCGGCAGAATGGAGAGAGCAAGTCCAGACACAAAGAAAGAAGTGGAGGGCCTCAATGCCTTCTTCATAGTCCCTGCAATAAGTGGAAAGAGCCTGCTCTCTCTCTTCTCAACCCATCCGCCGGTGGAGAAGCGTATAGAAAGGCTGGAGAAGCTGTCAAGGGAACTCGGTCTTTATTAATCCAATCAGCAACATTTATCTCCACCTCTTTTTTAGCCTCTCTATGCCAAAGCTCATGGTTGCTGAACTTCCCCTAATTGTTGAAATCAGCGAGAGTGCAAGGAAAGTTGCCGGAAACGTCCTTAAAGAGCTTGAAGTCTCCAGTGCTGTTCTTCTTACTGGCAGGAAAAGCTATGAACTGGTCGGGGCAAAGATTGAGGAAAGAATATCTGACTTCATCTCAAGTCGTTTTTTCATAGAAAAGTCCGGGATGGAGGAAGTACGGAGGATAGAAATGGGGATAACCTATACTGACATTGACTGCGTTGTTGGGATAGGTGGTGGAAAGGTTCTTGATGTCGCAAAGGTTCTTGCGTCTGAAATGAACATAGCACTCATTAACATACCTACAGTAGCGTCTCACGATGGCATTGCTTCTCCGGTTGCAAGCTTCAAGGAGAATGGCAAGCCCGTATCGATATCCACAAAACCACCGACAGCTGTACTTGCAGACCTCGTAATTCTGAGACATAGCCCTGTCAGACTTCTCCGTTCTGGTTTTGGAGATCTTATCTCGAACATTACTGCGGTTAAAGACTGGAAACTTGCAAAGGAGAAGAAAAATGAAGTCTTCAATGAAGTTGCCGCAAGTATGGCTGTTATGCCCGCAAACCTGATGCTGAGCAGTGAAGGACTCAATCTCAAGGAGAACGTGGAGATGCTCGTTAGAGGCTTAATCCTCAGTGGGGTTGCAATAGCCATTGCAGGAAGCAGCAGACCTGCAAGTGGAGCGGAACACAAGTTCAGTCATGCCCTGGATTATCTGGGTTATGGGAATGGCACACATGGGGAGCAGGTTGGAATTGGAACAATTATTATGGAGTATCTACACGAAAAGCAGTATGGCGTCGGTGATTGGGAGAAAGTTAGGCAATCACTTGAGAAAATCCAGGCTCCAACAATGGCGAAGGAAATAGGGCTGACAAGAGAAGAGGTAATTGAAGCACTGATGTACGCTAAGAACATAAGAAAGAAGAGATATACCATTCTTGAGGACGCCAATCCGGACAGAGAAGAATTCGAAGTAATTCTCTCCAAGACGGGTGTGGCATGAAGCTTAAAGAAATTGTTAATACCTACATGTCTGCCGTTAACATCTCGAAATACTGTGATAGATGCCTTGATACAAGGAGATGGGGTGGTAACGTAGCCCTGATGGTTGTGGATGCAGCATTTACTTCAATCGGTCTCAACTACTTTACCGCTGTTGTGCCGAAGGTAAAAGAGTTCAGGGAAAGATACGGGATCTCGAGCCTTTCAGAGCTTTCAGAATCTGAAAAAGAACTTCTTTCAGTCTGGAGAAACAGGAGGTCTGTAAAGGTGGCAGTAGACATAGCGAAGGTGTTGCTCGAATTCGATAGCAATGACAGAACAGCTCTTCGCATGTGGGCGAGAGAAGCGAGGCTTGAAGACTGGAAAGACGATGCAGTCGGAAGTATTAAAGGTGTGGGGATAAACACTTTCCAGTATCTTCGAATGATGGGGGGCATTGATACTGTAATGCCGGACAGGATAGTTAAGAGGGTTATAAATGGGATTCTGGAAAAAGCTGGAGAGGAGCCCGTTGAGAAGGATATACCCTTCATAAGCAGAGTCCATGAGATTGCAAAGCTTACCGGTTACAGGCCAATAGAACTGTGCTGGATGACGTGGCTTGTTGAGGAGAAAGATGGAATAAAGCCGAAAAAGTATGTTGCTTTGCTTGAAGAAATTTAGGATTCTCTGCAATCCTGAGAGTATAAGGGAAGATAAAGAGTGGTGGGATTTAGGGAGAGGGTAAAAATAGTAAGATTTATTAATTTAAATCTTTAGATGCAAGCGCATGGACTTGGTGACATCATCTCTGCTGGTAATGTGTGCTTTTGCCGTGCTAACCTCATTTGCAGCACTGCTATCAAAAGACAACTTCTACTCGGCGCTTTATATGTCTATCACTCTGCTCGTTATAGCGGGGGTTTATGCACTGTACAACGTACAGCCTGTCTTTGTCCTCATAGCTTTCGTCTTTGTTGGAGCTGTTGGAGCCGTAACTGTTGTGCTTGCTGCGAGCTACCGGTATGTAAGGCCGCAGCTAAATCTTAATTTTGTATGGGCTATCCCTGTGGCGATTACAATGGCCGTTCTTGCGTACACCTTGTATAGCTATGTCAGGTATGGTGTAAACATAGCGTATTCCGAAACAGTCATGCTGAACTTTGCCAGGCACTACACGGTTCTTGCACTTCTGTTCATTTCTCTGTCAATTCTGCTCATGATGTCTGTTGTGAAGTTCATCAGGAGGGAAAGCGTATGATAGCAGTGGTTCTTGTTGCTTCCGCACTGATATTGCTTGTGGGATATCTGATGGCTATATCAAGTAAAGACCTGGTCAGGTTACTGATCTCGCTTGAACTGATGTTTGGGGCAGTATTTCTGGCCCTATTTCCTTTGTTCTCGATTCCAGAGATTACAGCGACAGCTTTTGGAATAGCAGTTCTGGCAATATTTACAAGTGGGGGAGAGCTGATGATACTGATTACTTCTCTTATAGTGCTCGACAAGCAGATAAGGAGCATCTCTACCGATGAGATTACTGCTGGAGGTGACGAGGCATGATTCTTGAATTTTTGCTTGTACCCCTTATAGCAGTCTTTATAGCGCCATTCTTCAGGCCAAAGGCAGCTACGGGCATCTCTGCAGCAGCTTTTCTTGTTCCTTTCGTACTTACGGTATACGGGCTTGCAGCGAACAGGGTTTTTGAGGAGCCCCTCATAGACATAGTAAAGCCTGTTGGTACATTCTATCTGCTGGGCGATCAGATTTCCTTTGCGTTTGGCTTCGCTATATGTATCGTTTCTGCAATGGTGGCCCTCTATTCTCTTCCGTATATGGTTCACAGATTCGAGGAGATGAGCTACGATATCGAGCATGAGTACAGGCGGTTCATATTCCTCTTCAATCTGTATGCAACCTCGATGCTCTGGCTTGTCTTCAGTGGAAACTTCATTCTTCTTTACATCTTTCTTGAAATATCACTTCTTTCTTCATTCCTTTTGATTTATATGTATGGCTATGGAAACAGGCGATGGGTTGCAACTCTCTACTTTGTCTGGACCCATATAGCAGGAATGCTCGCTCTGATAGGTTTTCTGATAACAGGGTTCGACAACGGCAGTCTTGCATTTAACGGAATTGCTAAGATAGGGTTTGCGGCTTGGCTTCTGATATTCCTCGGGATGGTTATCAAACTCCCCGGCCTTGGTCCCCATATATGGCTCCCGTGGGCTCATGCAGAAGCGCCAACGCCTGTTAGCGCATTGCTAAGTCCGTTAACAGTTGGTCTTGGAGCGTACGTTATACTCAGGGTTTACCAGATTGATCCCTGGTTCATAAAGGAGTACATGGTGCCCATATTCGTGTATGGCGTTATTTCAAGTGCGTATGCGGGCTTTGCCGTGCTCAAGCAAAATGACTACAAGCGATTGCTTGCATACTCTACAGTTTCACAGATGGGTTACTGCTTAATCGCTATATGCCTCGGAAGCTACGGTGCAATGGCAGTTGTAATCCAGTACATATCACATGCTTTTGGGAAGTCAATCCTCTTCATGACCGCAGGCGGCATAATAGCTGTGTATCATGGCCTGAGGGATATAACAAAGATGGGCGGAATGCATGAACAGGTTCCAACAATATCAAATGCTGCCCTCATCGGATTCATGAATCTGGGTGGCGTGCTTACGGTTGGAATGTTCGGTGAGTTCTTCATTCTGAAGGGAGTTGTGGATACATTTGGTTTTAATATTCCAGCAATTCTGTCTGTTGTCTTTGTATTCATTCTCTCAGGCTTCTACGGATTCTACACTCTGAAGAGGATATACTATGGAACGCCGAAGGATTACAAAAAGGCCAGAGTTCCAAGGCTTCTCGATACGCCGCTTTACATCATTGGTGTAATATCCATATTATTCATACTTCCCCCGCTTGCACCGCTGCTGCTCAATGCAATTAAGCTTGGGATTGGAGGTGTCATCCCATGATGGAGTATGAGATACCATTACTGTTTATTGCCCCTGTAATCTGCAGTTTGCCGATAGCGTTTGCCTGGGTTCGCAGTCCCGGAGCAAAGTGGGCTGAAAAACTGGCGTACCTTTCGGTCTTTGGACTTTTCATCTCACTGGTGATAGCCCTTCATATTCTCTTTACGTATCAGGAAGGGCGTTACACAATTCAATGGCTGCCGGAATACAATATCAACTTTGTCTTCATATTTGATTATCTGAGCAAGTATATGGGCGCTCTAACGGGGATTATAGCATTCCTCATTGGCGTTTATGGCCTTGAATACATGAAGGGCGATTACAGGCTTGGCTGGTACTGGTTCTTCTTCAACATGTTTACCGCTTCAATGCTCCTTGTTGTCTACAGCGACAATCTGCTTATGCTTCTCATTGGATGGGAAGGCCTTGGCCTTGCATCCTGGGGTTTAATCGGTCACTGGTTCAGGGATGATGATGAAATCTCGTATGTCGGCACTGTTGGCAGGAAAGTTGGGCCCTTGAACATGTTCTGGCCACCGAGTATGGGCGGCTGGAGGGCAATCTCAACAATAAGGACTGGAGATATGCCGATGTTCTTTGCAGTGGCAGCTATTTACGCTCTGACGGGAACGCTTGATATATCTCAGATACACTGGGGCGGACTTTTCCACATGATTGGATACGGAGGGACAGTTCTGCTGTGCGTGCTGTTTTTGATGGGACCGTTCACAAAGTCTGCCCAGTTGCCATTCAGCGAATGGCTTATGACTGCTATGACTGGCCCGACAACAGTTAGTGCTTTACTCCATTCTGCAACAATGGTTGCTGCTGGAACTTATGTGTTTATGAGAATGAGCTGGTACATACAGCCCTGGAATCTACATTCAATGCCGGGCGTCGAGGTTGTATACATTTTTGTCCTCTTTGTTGGTCTCATTTCAGCATTATATGGTGCGAGTGTTGCCACCGGATGCAGGGAAAGAAAAGTCCTGCTCGCAGCCTCAACAATGTCAAGCCTTGGTCTGATGTTTGGATGTGCTGCAGCGAGTTACTGGTTTGGAAAGTTTGCAATCCTCGTTGCGTTCTGGTATCTGATCACCCATGCATTTGCAAAGGCGACACTCTTCCTTGTAGCCGGTCATCTGATACATGCAACTCACGACAGGTTCAGCTGTGGAGACTTAGCTCTTGCAAAAAGAATGAAAGTTGCATTTGCAGCAACGATTGTTGCAACAGTGTTTTTGGTGGGCATTCCTCCATTCACAGCTTACTGGGTCAAGTCAGGTATGGATGAGGTCATCCATCACATCGCTCATGAGGTTGGTATGGCACCGCTTACTCTGCTCATACTGACATCTTTACTTTATTCAGCCGCTCTTGCCAAATTCATGAGTCAGAACTTCATTAAAGGCCCGGGTTACCATCTCCATCTGCATGGTGAGAAGCTGATGCCTCTTGCCTATGCAACGATGGTTTCGATGCTTGTTGTATTGCTATATGAGATCCTTACGGGTACTGAACACGTTGCCGGACACTTTGTTGAGATGGGTTATGTCAGTTCATCGTTCATTGTGGGACTTGGAGTTACGGCAGCGTACGTCATAGGAACGTATAAACCGAGCATTTCAGCATTATCGAAGCTCGGGACGTTTCTGAGTGACAGGATGGAAATGCCGTTTCTCAACGATTACATAGTTCCGGGGGTAGGATGGGTTATTGCCTGGCTCGTTGGATTGGGTAACTCGGCAATAGACTGGTTCTGCCACAGAGGTATCCCGTCTGCATTCAACAGGTTCTCGAGGAGCATCAGAAGCATTCAGGTTGGATATCTCAGAGTTTATTTGAAGATAGCTCTTGGATTCGTTATGCTGGTGATAGTTGTCTCCGCGATGGGGTGGTGGTGAAAAATGGAAGCAGTTGTAGCGTCAATACTTCTACTTACTGTTGCTGCTGCGGTATCGCTGAAGAGCGAGAGAGGGGCAATATGGCTCAGTGTTGCGGCTCTCGCTCTTCTGTTGGTAGTGCCGAGAATCGAACTTCTGATGTATTCAATGCTGATTGTTGCAATAGCACTGATAAATACCGCAAGCCTGACCGTAAAGCGAAATCAGATAACTGGAGTGGATTATTCTCTCGTTGCGCTGATAGCCGTTGCCACGATGTATATAGCATATACAAACAATCCAGCATTCATACTCGCAGCATTTGTTCTTGCATCCGTTCCAACGTATATTCTTGTGATGGTTGGTGATAGGGCAAACGTCAATGTTGCAATAAAATATATTACTTTCATGGTTCTCGCAACTGTTCTATTCCTCATCGGGGCATTTCTGCTGTTTTACACGGAGTATTATCCGAGTGAAATACTGTATACTCTTGGTTTTGTAATGCTAATTCTCGGTCTTGGTATGGAGGTTGGTTGCGCTCCGATGCACGAATGGGTTCCTGACGTGTTTACCGCTGCAGACCCCCTGCCTGTCTCTGTTATAGCGTCTATAACAAAAATAGTTCCGTTTGTTGCAGCTTATAAGATATTGATTCTAACATCGAGCCCGCTAACTGCTCACCTTACACTGTTTGTGGCGTTTATTGCAGTGGTCTCAATGTTTACAGGCAATATTGGAGCATTAACAGCAAGAGAGACAAGCAGGATACTTGCATATTCAACTGTTGCAAATATGGGTTACATAATGACAACTCTGGTCGTACTTTCAAGTCAGAACTACCTGTACCTCGCATTTGCAGGAGCGCTTCTGCAGCTCATAGTTAATGCTGTGGGCAAAGCATCGTTCTTCACGTCGATAAAGGTTGATGGCACATCAACACCACTCATGTATCTTATTGCAATGTCGTTCATTGGCTTGCCACCATTCATGGGATTCTACTCAAAGCTCTTTATTCTCATGTCACTCGTTGGTGCAGGCTTTGTGTGGCTTGCATTCCTCCTCATAGTTAACTCTGCAATATCGATTCCATATTACGTAAGAATTGCAAGAAGCCTTGCAAGACCAACGATTCCCGGAAGAGCCACAGCTATAGCCTTTGTGGCGAGTATAATAATGCTTATAACTGTAATTCCTCCCAACTGGTTTGTTGATGTTGCGACTTATCTCATAGGAGGTGTCTGAAAGTGATCGAAGACAACATTGTATTGGTGGGGATTGTAATCGGGCTGTGTATACTCATTGATGCTGTAATAGTCCTGCTGGCTAAAATTGTCACTCCGAATAGGCCCAATCCGGTGAAGAACCAGCGGTTCGAGTCAGGGAACCCGCCTCTTGGTGCACCGAAGTATACCATGCCAATGCAGTATGTTGGTTTTATGATGATGTTTCTCGGTTGTGAGCCGGTGGTTGTGCTGCTGTTCGTCCTTTCGCCACTCAAACAGGCAATTCCTCTGATTCTTCTTGCATTTCTTATGCTGATTCCCGGAGTGTACTACTCCTACAGATTTGCCTGCGAGACAGCCTACGGGGGTGAATGTATATGAACGACCCGAACATTAAAAACATTAAGTTCCTTCATTCTGGCCTGCTGTCGCCTGTGAAGAAGTGGGGTGCTAAGTGGAGCCTCTGGGCAGTCCACCTCGTTACTTCGTGCTGTGGTGTTGAACTTGCCCACACCTACGCAAGCGGTTATGATGCAGAACGCTGGGGAACACTCAACTTCGGAATGATGAGACAGACGAACCTGATAATTGTTGAGGGTACGATATCCAAGAAAATGGCAAAAGCTCTGCGTATGACCTGGGAACAGATGCCAGATCCGAAGTTTGTTATAGTTATGGGTGCCTGTGGTCTGGAAGGAGGACTCTTCTGGAACAGTTATCACATCGTCAAACCATCGGAAATTGTTCCGGTTGATTACTTTGTTCCCGGTTGCCCTCCAACACCGGAGGGATTGATGAGAGGAATTCTTGCGCTTCAGAAGAAAATTGAGAGTGGAGAGGCAAAAGCAACAGCAAAGTATCAGCCTGTCAGGCTGGAAGAGGTACTGGAGATAAAAGAAGTTAAAGAGAGAAAACCTCCAAAGTCACCGGTGAAAATAGCTGAGAAGCCTGAAATAAAGATAGAACCCAGAGATGTTGAGTGGGAATTCGGCAAGAGCTTTGTCGATGAATTAAACCAGAAGCTTGCCGGAGCCGGAGAAGCATTCATTACTGATGTCAACAGAGTATATATCAGAACGACGAAGGAGAGGTTTTTGGAGGTTGCTGAGAAGTTAAGCGAGGACTTTGATCATGTTAAGTCTGTGAATGTAATCGATGTGATTCACGAAGATAAGTTCATAGTTGAGTATACGGTATCAAGCTACAGCAGTAAGGAGCTGATGCCCGTACTTGTTACAATCTCTGCTGAAATACCCCGCAGTAATCCGAGATTTCCGAGTGTGATAGATATATGGCCATCTGCTGACTATCAGGAAAGAGAGATGTACGACTTTTTTGGTGTATGGTTTGAGAACAATCCGGCAATGGGAGAGAAGTTCCTGATAGCTCCTGAAGTTGAAACACCGCTGAGAAAGGACTTCAAAATTCCGCAGCCGAACTACGTTCTGGGAGGTGAGTCGGAATGAAAGAGATAAGCGTTGAACTACCAGTTGAACCACCTGTTGAAGTAAAAAGCCTCTTCCTTCCTGTTCCTCCAGGGCTTATGGAGGAATCTTATAAAAAGGACGAACTCGTGATATTTGTCGGCCCGCAGCACGGTGGGAGCGGACATATGAGAATAATCGTCAGACTGAAGGGGGACGTGATAACCGAGGCAATTCCTGATCCGGGATACGTTCATAGGGGGATGGAGAAGCTTGCGGAGAATAGGCTCTACCTTCAGAACATTCCCCTCCTCGAGAGGCCGGCAATAATGGACTGTGCAAACTTCAATCTCGGATACGTTAGAGCCATTGAGAAAGCCTTGGATATTGAAGTTCCTGAGAGGGCGGAATACATAAGGACGATTCTTGCGGAGTTATGCAGAATAGGGACGCATCTATATGATGCGGGGATACTTTCAGTTTTTCTGGGTCATACCACCGGGTTCATGTGGCCATTTGCAATGAGAGAGATGATATGTGAGGCGTTGATGAGAGTTAGCGGAGCCCGGATTACGGCATCCTACATAGTTCCGGGAGGCGTGAGAAGGGATGTTGGCAGAGACGTGCTTGAATACATAAAAGAAGTAACGTTTTTCATTGAAAGAAAGACGAAGGACTTTGAGAAGATATTCATAATGAACCCGGTAACAGCTGCAAGGTTAAAGGATGTTGCCACAATTTCGAAAAAGGATGCAATAAAATACGGTCTTGTGGGTCCTTTCTTGAGGGCATGCGGAGTTGAATACGATACAAGGGCTGTTGAACCATACGGGGCGTATGATCAGCTTTCATGGGATGTTGTGGTCGCAGATGAGGGCGACTCGTATGCAAGATTCCTCGTCAGGGTTAATGAGATAGCCCAGAGTATCAGCATAATAAGGCAGGCTGTGAGCATACTGCGAAGTATGCCTGAAGGCAATGTGATAAGTCCCGATATAGCCGGGAAGAAAAAGAAGGCCAAGAAAAAGGAAGAAGAGGGGGAAGAAGAGGAAGTTAAGGGCCCATCTGATGTCAGAGGGAAGCTCTACAGGTACTATGGCAGGCTCACTCTGCCGCCCGGAGAGTATACAACTGTTACTGAGGCTGCAAGGGGAACAGTTCTGTATACTATTGTCAGCGATGGCCAGTCGACAGTACCGTACAGGCTTCGCGTGGTAACGCCAGGATGGCTTTACCTGAAAGGATTCATGGAATCGCTTAAGGGCTGCAGGCTTGCTGATCTGCAGGCAGTTTACGGAAGCTTCGGATACTTTCCGCCGGAGGCGGACAGGTGAGGTGAGAATATGTGCTACAATGAGCTTTTGAGCATGTTTAGGGAAAACCTGGTGCACATACCTTTTCTGACCGATAAGATCCTGCTCTTCCAGTATGGGGGTAGCGCAGTCTATGGAAATCCGCTTGTCAACGTGTTTGCAAATGTTCCAATTCTTAACTTCATACTTGCGGCCATATTCTGGAGGCCCCTGTTTGCCATGCTGTTCATTCCGGGGCTTGTCGCAATAATGCTTGTGCTCGGTATAATAATATGGCTTGAGAGAAAGATGACGGCAAAAGTTCAGTGGAGATATGGCCCGCTTGAAGTCTCCCGTCCGATAGGAGGCATAATCCAGCCACTTGCAGATGGTATGAGATACCTCTTTCAGGAAGTAATCGTCCACGGAGAAGCTCACCGCCCATATTTCTTGCAGTTTCCGCTGATATCCTTCCTGCCAGTACTTTTGCCAATTCTTGTCATTCCTGCAGGGGCAATATATGCCATCAGGACTCCCTATGCAATTCCAATTGCTATAGCACTGGTGGCGCTGATACCCATCGTACTGATTGCAATAGGCTGGGCATCCAACAGCAAGTATGCCTACATAGGCTCAATGAGAGAGGTCTTCATGTACTTTGCGTATGAAATAGCAATGATAATTGCAGCAATGGCGATGGTGGTAGCGTATGGGAGTGGAGATGCATTTGTTATAGTTCAGAAGCAGTCACTAATTCCTGGAATTCTGATCAATCCATTTGCCTGTCTTGTGTTTTTTGTGGCGACAGCTATGGCAACCGCTCGATTTCCATTTGAAATTCCAGATGCTGATAGTGAAGTTGTATTTGGGCCTTTTGTGGAATACACAGGAATCATATTCGGTGTTGTTATGACACTTGCATATGAAAAGCTTTACATTCTGAGCCTTCTACTAAGTATTCTCTTTCTCGGAGGGTGGAATGGGCCTTACATCGTCTGGCTCGGCGATCTCTCTCCAGCAATCTGGCTTTTCATCAAAGCTTTCGTCTTGGTAGTGATCTTCGTATTCTTCAGGACTGTTTACGGCAGATACAGGCTTGATCAGGCGGTAAGAGCCGGCTGGAGTTCACTGCTTGCACTATCATTTGTAAGTCTTGGTGTTGGGGTGTGCATTGCTTCTGCGGGGTGGTTTTAATGCCTGGGATATACAGAATAAAGGTTCCGTCTCCTGATTTTCCAAGGAGAGTCAAGGGGCATCTTGAGGCGATTGGTACCGGGCTCAAGGAACTGATAGTACCAAACAGAGTGACCACTCAGTATCCAAGAGAACGCAGGAAGCTGTCAGATAACTTCAGAGGAATGCTGCAGTATGATATTGATAAATGTATAAGCTGCTTTCAGTGTGCATTTGCCTGCCCTGCGAATGCGATAGTCATGAAGAAAGCTCCGAACGGTAAGTACTACCCATGTGTGAATTATGCAAAGTGCATATTCTGTCACTTCTGTGTCGATGTATGCTCTAAGGGGGCTTGGAAGGCATCTAAGTTTATGGATGTGGCATTTCCAGATATGGAAGAGATGCTTTTGACTACTGAGAAACTCTTAAGACCACCTGAGGTTGAGAGAGAGGACGAGAGAAGTGTGGAATATGAGTTCAGGGCAGGAAAGCTTATAATGAAGAAACATCCGTTTGAGGATATTACTCAGGCAGGGAAGGATTAGTGTGGCCGGGGATAAGGCTAAGAAAAAGCCACCAAAGATAGTAGATACAAAGTATTTTGGAAACCTGAAAGCAGGGGTAATCGATAGAGAAATCTGCAGCCACTGCTCAACCTGTGTTGCAGCTTGTCCTGCAAAGGGCATCCAGCCAACAAGGATTATAGATTTCCCTAACTGGGAGGAAGACTGTACTGACTGTGGTTTTTGCATAAGAGTGTGCCCGAGGTGGGAGTACAAACCGCTTAACGGTATAGGGGCGTACATAGAAGCATTTGCTGCGAGGTCTACCAGATTTTCCGGACAGGACGGGGGAATGGTTACTGAAATCCTCGCTTCAGCAATGGAAATGGGCATCATAGATTCTGCCATCGTTACTGGGAGGGATGACGAATGGAAGCCAGAAGCTTTTGTTGCAAAAAGTGTTGAAGAAGTATCAGAGGCAAGCGGTACAAAGTACAGCTATTCAAACGTGATGCCTGCTTTGAGAAAGGCCGGAAAGGCAAAGATTGGGCTTGTCGGAACTCCATGCATCGTCAGTGGTGCGAGGAAATTGCAGGAGAATATGATAAAGTATAGAAAGAATATAAAGCTTGTAATAGGCCTCTTCTGCACCGAAAACTTTCACTATGATGACCTGCGGAAGTTTCTTGAGTTGAAGGGTGTGGACATTTCCGCTGTTGAGAAAATGGATATAATTAAGGGAAAGTTTACCGTTAAACCACAGGACATAAGCTTTCCAGTTAAGGAAATGGACGAAATAGTTCCTTCAGGCTGTAAAGTCTGTCAGGATTTTGCAGCAGTTCAGAGTGACATCAGCGTGGGCTGTATTGGAGCGAAGGAGGGTTATTCGGCGGTAATTGTGAGAACTGAGACTGGAAAGCGGATAATTGATTATATAAGGGAGAATGGCCATGCTGAGTTCGATAGCGTCAACATTAAGGTTATAGAGAAACTCGTTAATTTTAAGATTAAGATTCACCCGTATCCATAGCATTTCTGAATAGCCAAACTCTTTTATCTCTCTTGCACAAATAGGAACTGTGCTCTGGGTTGAGAAGTACAGACCAAAGACAGTAAAGGATGTTGTTGCAGATAAGAAAGTAATAGAAAAGGTTCTCACGTGGGCAAAAAGCTGGGAGAAGGGAACTCTGCAAAAACCCCTTCTGTTTGCAGGCCCACCGGGAACCGGCAAAACCTCTCTTGCCCTTGCAATAGCAAACACATTTGGCTGGGAGGTTGTAGAGTTAAATGCCAGCGACCAGAGAAACTGGAAGATAATATATCACATTGTGGGGGAGGGAGCTTTCAGTGAGACTATAAGCGATGAAGGTGAATTTCTATCCGCAAAACAGGGAAAGTTGAAGTTAATAATTCTTGATGAAGTTGATAATATACACAGGAAAGAGGATGCAGGTGGGGAAGGAGCACTTGTAAAAATCCTGAAAAGAAAGCCTGCACAGCCCATGATTTTAACAGCAAATGAGCCCTATAATCTGTCAGCAGAGCTCAGGGGGCTTTGTGAGATGATCAGGTTCAAACGCCTCGATGTCAGGCGAATCACTGCAGTTTTGAAAAAAATCTGTTCTCAGGAGGGAATAAAGGCAGACAGAAAGGCCCTTGAGGCGATAGCCAGAAATGCTGGTGGAGATTTAAGAGCTGCGATAAACGATTTGCAGGCAGTAGCCGGGGGAAGGAGGGAGATAAGGGAAGATGACGTAGTAATAGCAAAGCGCACACAGGAGACGGATGTTTTTAAGGTGATGCAGAAGATCTTCAAGACAACAACTCCGGTTTACGGGGAAGCGATGCTTCTCGATGAATCGCCCGAAGATTTCATAAACTGGATAGATGAGAATCTTCCACTCGAGTATCAGGGAGAAGATCTGGTCAAGGGATATTTAGTTCTGTCGAGAGCAGATATGTTCCTCGGCAGGGTGAGATCAAGGCAGTTCTACAGGCTCTGGAGGTACGCAACATACCTCATGACCGCTGGAGTGCAGCAGGTTAAAAGAGAACCGAAAAAAGGATTCACTCGCTATCAGAGGCCGAGGGTATGGAAGCTCCTTGCAATGAGCAGACAGAGAAGGGGGAAGATTAAGGATATACTGGAAAAAATAGGAAAATACTCACACCTGTCAGCAAAGAAGGCATCAAGCGAGATGTTTTTCTACATAAAGCTGCTGCTGACAGATGCAGACATCCATACTGCGGCAAGCATTGCAGCATTCTACGATTTCAGCGAGAGTGAGATGAAATTCATTGCTGGCGAGGCAAGGGCGAAGAAGATAGCGAAGTACGTGAGTGAGCACAAACTGCATAGAATTGAGGACGAAACTCTCCTTTCAGCCTTCGAGGCTTTTGATGCTAAAGTCAGTGGAGAGGAAGAAAAAAAGGAGGAGGCGAAGGAAGAGGGGGCAAAGAAGAGAAAGAAGAAGGGGAAGGAGGTACCACTCGACTTCTTCTCTTGAACTATGAAAGAGCGGCATTTATACACTCTTCCATACTGCCGAAAACGGCTCTCACTTTTCTGAGCTTTGGGAGGTATTCGAGAGCTTTCCCTGAGTTCACCATCACGCACTCAAAGTTTTCAGTTGCTGGCGAAACAACCATGCATGTGTCGCAGAAAACCTTCGCACTACTCCTCTCTATGCTTTCTACAAGCTTTTTCTGCTTTTCTGCAAGTGCTCTTGACGTGAATAACCATAACTCTTTTTTAACTTTCTTCCCCTGAAGCATTTTCCCTATTGCCAAAAGCTCTTCGGCAGACAGATGAGGGCAGCCGAGGGCTATCAAATCTGGCTCACATGACTCTTTATCTTCCACACTGACCTCAATCTTTTTCCCTGGAATTTCGAATTCATTCCATTCGGGTGTCTGATCTTTTACGTGGAAAATTGCTTTGTTGCCCGTTGCTGCCATTGCAGCACCCATCAGTTTCAGCTCATCACTGCTAAACTTCCTTGGCAGCTCTACAAGCGGTATCTCGTCGTAGTCAAGCTTTCTTCCAAGTTCGTAGCCTATAAGGGCTGCATCATCTCTCTCCCCATCTCTAACCTTCACAAGAACGTTTGGAGCCCTGTTCTCCTTCACGTGCATTCCATAACGGGGGGTTTTTCCTATGATTCCTGCTGCTATTGCACTTATCCCGCTTTCCCTGTTCGTTCTTGCTCCCAGAACAGAATTCGCGTAAATTACTGCGTTGCTCTCTGCCCACGCGAGGTGATCACCTTTTTTCACCTTCTGAAAGTAGTAAGGTGTGCACGTCAGGCTCATCTCTGCCCCCATATTCTCAAGGGCTTTGATAATTCTGATCTGCTTCCTGTAAAAGCCTTCATCGATCCCCATCTCCTTCCATCTGATTACATCCATGCCCGCAGGATTTACTGTCGTTCGCACTCTAAGCTTCGCATTTAAGCTTTCGAGCCACTCCAGGCCAGCATCGCCTATGTTCTGGTATGAAATGCCGGAAATATGGGCTGACTTCACTTCCACAAGTCTATCTGCCCCATAAATCTCGCCAAGGGCAACGAGTATTTCCATTGCTTTTGCAACTGTTGGATTATCACTCTCGAGCAGTCTTTCCTCCTCTTTGCTGAGGTACATCGGATCACCTATCAGACCACCCGTTCAAAATCAGGAAGCCTTGAAAGCTCCTTTGTTGCGTCAATTCCCCATTTTGCCGTCAAACCGTTTGTTGAGGAGGGATCGAGGCTGCTACCTCTTGCGTTTGGTATTACTACGAGGTCCTTATCTGCCTGGAAGCGTGTAGCAATAGCATACTCAACATCCTCGCTGCTGTATATGTCTATGTCTTCATCCACAATAACCACATGTTTCAGGCTGTGGTGGGCTGCAAATGCTGCAAGTATCGCATTTTTCCCATCCCCCTCACTGTGCTTTTCTATCTGCACAACCGCATGGAAGTAATGCATTCCACCTGGAGACATTACGACATTCTTCACCTTGCAAACCTTTGAAACACTCCTGTATATCTCCGGTTCGTAGGGAATGCCCATTAAAACCTGATGTTCACAGCTTGCCGGTGTTATGGAGTAGTAAATGGGATCGTCCATCGCGTAGATTGCATCGATCTCTACAACTGGCTGCCTCCTCACAACATCGTATGTTCCGGTTATATCAACGAAAGGCCCTTCATCGACGAGTTCTTTTGTTATCCTTCCCACGAGGACGATTTCAGCTTTTGGAACAAGCATATCCTCGATTATGTTCATGTCGAGCCCTTTCATAAGTGAGGCAGCATATCCGAACTCCTTTCCTTCCGGCACTCTTGTGGCTGAAGCGAACAGGACTAAGGGATGCACTCCTATGGCTATCGCAATGGGCAAATCTTCTCCTCTTTCTACAGCCTTTTTCCAGAGCAGATAGGTGTGGCGAGGCTTTACAAGCCTTGCAGCAAGCCTGTTTTCATCCATAAGCATCAGGCGGTGTATACAGGCGTTGTAAGAGTCAGCATCCTCGGTTTTTCCCCACCTTGTTATGACAACTCCTGCAGTGACGTATCTTCCACCATCTTTTGGATAGTACTTGAGAATTGGGAGGTCGTAAAGATTCCAGTTTCTCCTCTTCAACTTTGCCTCCTTAATCCTTATAGAGCCATCGTAGCCGAGGGATGCGAGGTAAGCAGCAAGCTCATCCTTTTTTATCCCGAGATACTTACAAAGCCTTTCTCTTGTGGATATGAAGTTCATTGCAACTCTCTTTCCCTCAACGTTGAGAATCAGGGGTGTTTTTTCATACCCGTTCTCCTTTACGAATTTCGTAACCTCCTCATGCTTGAGCTCATCTTTACTGATAACGATATCGGGTGGTAAGCACTCCCTCAGCATGTCTTTTTTCCTCGTACATTCTCTATTTAACACTATGTTTAAATTTAACCCTCAGTTTTAATGTCCGTGTGGTGTGGATTTGCGACATCTTTAGCTGCTGGAACAGAACCACAGAAAAGCATGAGAAATACGGAATTAAAAATGGAATTATTTAGTTTCTATGTAATTTAAAATAACATGCCCGTTCAACTGTTTAACGCCGGAATAGTTATCTACCTCTGTACAGTTGCAAAGCCATGAAACGACTTCTTCTCATCCCGGACGGAATGGCGGACTGGAAAGATGAAAGGCTTAATGCTACGCCCCTTGAGTATGCTGAAACTCCAAACATGGATTTTATTGCCAAGGAGGGGGCGTGTGGAATGGTAAAAACCGTCCCCGATGGCTTTGAGCCGGGAAGCGACATAGCCAATCTTACGATTCTGGGTGTTGATGTGAGAAAGTACTACACGGGTAGGGGGCCGATAGAAGCCCTTGCAAAGGGACTGAAGGCGAAAATGGCATTCAGATGCAACCTCGTTTACGTTGAGAACGGGATAATGGCGGACTACAGCGGGCACAGAATAGGTGATACAGAAGCCAGGAAGGTTATCAACGAGCTTAACAGGCAATTATCAAACGAGTGGCTTCGCTTTTATGCTGGAAGAAGCTATAGAAACCTTCTTTTGCTCGATAAGGAATTCGGGCAGGTTAGGACAACGCCCCCTCACGATATAACTGGAAAGGCCATAGAAGGCTACATGCCTGAGGATGGGGAGCTTGCTGAAGTACTCAGGGATTTGATGGAGAAATCGCTGGAAGTGATTCCTGCTGTAACTGAGAAGGCAAACATGATATGGCCCTGGAGCGGTGGAAAGATGCCTTCTTTTCCCGATTTCTCCAAAAAATGGGGTGTGAAGGCGGTGATGATATCTGAGGTTGATTTACTTCAGGGCATAGGCAGGGGACTGGGGATGGAGGTAATAGAGGTTGAAGGAATAACAGGCTACGTTGACACGAACTACAAGGGTCTGGCAAAAGCTGCCATCAGGGCTTTGAAAGGGAATGATTTTGTTGTACTTCATACGGAGGGAATAGACGAAGTTAGCCATGAAGGAGATTTGGAAAAGAAAATAGAGGCGATAGAGCTCTACGATGAGAAGATAGTCGGATACATCCTCGATAGACTCGATATTGAAGAGACGAAAATAATGCTTTTGCCCGACCATCCCACACCGGTAAAGCTGAAAACGCATGTTGCTGAACCCGTCCCATTTGCCGTGACGTGCAAAAAGGATGACGTGAAGAAGTTCTCTGAAAAAGCGTGCAGGAAAGGGATGCATGGTTTTGTTGATGGTCTTAGGCTTATGGATATTTTCTTTTGTTGATGATTATTTTGAAGAAATTTGAAACAACCCATATTTAACTACAGCAGAGATTTGGGAGTCTGTGAGACATACAGGCGAGTTTAGAGATATTGAAGATCTACAGAAACTTCTCGACTGGCTGCACCGAAGAGGATACGTGATTGTTACCAGAGATAAAAGATACTTTTGGGTAGGTCTGCGGAAATAATAATCTCTAAAAATAAACGTTGAAAGCATAACAAACTAAGCCTGCTTCAGGAATCAGGAATCATCAAGTTTTAATACTTCTCCATCGCAGCCCGAATATGGACAGAAGCAAGATTCTCGAAGTAATCAGGCAATACGATAGAAATTCCATCACAATCGCAACTCTTGGCAGCCATTCTGCCCTGAACATCCTGAGAGGGGCTAAGGATGAAGGATTTAAGACGATCTGTCTTTGCAGAGAAAAAGAGCGTATAATTTACGAGTCCTTCGGCGTTGCGGATGAAATCCTTGGCCTGAGAGATTATCCTGACTTGCTGAAAAAAAGCATGCAGGAAGAACTTGTTGAGAAAAATGCTATATTAATTCCTCATGGCTCTTTTAACGCCTACATCGGCAACCTCGACGAACTGATTGTACCGGTTTTTGGAAACAGAATGCTGATGGCGTGGGAAGTTGACAGGGAAAAGCAGCGTAAGTGGTTGCTTGATGCTGGCCTAACATTGCCAAAAACGTTCGAAAGGCCAGAAGATATAGACGGGCTTGCAATCGTGAAGTATCCAGGAGCGAAGGGAGGGATGGGTTATTTCCTCGCCTCAAACTCCGGAGAATTCTACGAGAAAGCAAAGCAGATGGTTGAGAATGGGCTTATAGGGGCAGAAGAAATAGAAAATGCTCACATCCAGGAGTATATCGTGGGGGCGAACGTCTACTTCTCATTCTTCTACTCTCCTATGCTTGGCAGGGTTGAACTCATAGCTGTTGACAGGCGGTATGAGGCAAGCGTTGATGGGCTTGGCAGGATTCCGGCTGAGCAGCAGCTCAAAGTGGACATTATGCCAACATATACCGTCATCGGGAACTTTCCGGTTGTGCTGAGGGAAAGCCTTCTTGCTCAGGCGATAAAAGCTGCGAGAAGTGTTGTTGATGTGTCGAAGCAAATCGCACATCCTGGAATGGTCGGGCCTTTCTGCTTGGAAGCTGTATTTGACGAGAATGCCCGCATGGTGGTATTTGAGATATCTGCAAGGATAGTTGCGGGAAGCAACGTTGGCATTCCAGCATCGCCATACTCCTACGTTCTTTTTGGCGAACCAATGTACATGGGGAGGAGGATAGCGAGAGAAATCAGGATTGCTTCCGAAAAGGATATGCTGGAAGAGGTTGTTTACTGAAGATTGCTGACGGTTTGCTGATTACTACTGCCGGATCCATCTACAAAGTCTTCTTTCAATCACCTCGAGAGCCATGTACAGGCTGAAACCGAGCAAGGCCATTGCAACTATGCCTGCATAGAGCGAAACGTAGTCAGCTTTACTCCATGCCGCCATTATCAGATAGCCCAGTCCAGTTGTTGTAGCGAATGATTCTGCAAAGAAGAGAACTGCTATTGCCGTGCCGACGCTTATGCGTAAGGCCGTAAGTATCTTTGGCAGGCATGCCGGAAGAATGACGTGTCTGTAAACGTCCTTCCTGCTTGCTCCGAGCGAGAGCAGGGAATAGACATAGTAGGCGTCAATGTTTCTCGCAGCATCCCTTGTAGCCATAAGAATCTGGAAGAAGACTATCATTCCTATGAGGAAAATCTTGGATAGGTCTCCTATCCCAAACAGCAGGATTATGAGCGGAAGCAGAACTATATGCGGGATAGGATACAGCAGGTATAGAAATGGAGCAACAAATCTGTCAATTCTCCCTTCGTAGCAGAACAACCCTGCCGGAACTGCGAGCGATAGGGCGAGGAGTATCGAGTAAACAACCCGGTATGCACTTATGAGCATGTGCACAGCAATTTTATCGAGCTGGTTGATAAAAGAGAGTAGAACAACACAGGGCGATGGGAGGGCTGGAGAGTCCACGAAGTAAGCAAGAATCTGCCATGTTGTGATGATTACTGCTCCAGCGGCTATATAGCTCCAACGCTTTTCCTCACTTCTCTGCATTTTTCGAAGAACTCCTCCATGCTTCTGTATTCTTTGCGGCCTGCCATGGGATTTTCTATAACTCTGATTACTCTTCCGGGTCTTGGCGATAGAACAACAATTTTTTTACTCAGAAAAACAGCCTCTTCTACGCTGTGGGTGACAAGGAGCATTGTAAGCCTTTCTTTCATCCATAGCTCAAGCAGGAAGTTTTGAAGTTTTTCTCTTGAAAGGGCATCGAGAGAAGAGAATGGCTCATCCATCAGCATTATCCTCGGTTTTATTGCGAGAGCTCTTGCAAAGGCGACTCTCTGCTGCATTCCACCTGAAAGTTGCTTTGGATAGTAATTCTCGAAGCCTTCAAGCCCCAGTCTTTCAAGTATCTGTCTTGCAGCATTTCTTGCTCTCCCTTTTTTCATGCCCCTTATCTCAAGCCCTAAGGCTACGTTCTCCATCACGGTTTTCCACGGGAAAAGCCCGTAGTTTTGAAGGATTAAAGCAGCATTTTTCGGTGGAGAGGTAACTTCTTTCCCCTCAATTATCGCTTTTCCTTCCGTACTCTTAAGTAAACCTGAAAAAATGAAGAGCAGAGTTGTTTTTCCGCAGCCTGATGGGCCTATTATTGTACAGCTCCCACCTTTCTCCACGCTGAAGCTAACGTCTTTTATGGCCCTCGTTCCATTGGGATAAATCATTCCGAGCCTTACAGCCTCTAAGACAGCCATACAACCGCTTTTTCATAGGGTATCTCTTTTTTCAGCAATCCCTTCTCCATCGCCCACTCGTGCACTTCTTTGTAGAATTCTTCTGGATATGGCTGTGGTTGTGGATATACAGGCATCCTGTAGGTCTTGGTTACATCAGCCGGAATTCTCGCCCTCTCTATGAACTTCTGCCTGTAGTTAGCGGGATTTGCGTTTATTCTTTTAACAGCCTCTCCGTACGCTTTCAGAAAGGCTTTTACTGCATCTGGCTTTGAATCGATAATGGCACCTCTGAACACTATTACCGTCTGGCTTATACTCCTGTTCATCATCGCATCACTTAAAATGAGCCTCGCACCCTTGGAGACTGCGAGACTCGCAAGAGGCTCTGGTAAGGTGGCAGCATCAACCTTACCTGCAAGCAGAGTTTGCATCCTTACGGGAATCTGCTTTATAGGCACCTTTTCAACGTTTTTAACTCCATAGCTTTTGAGCATGATATCGGTGACGTACTCTATTATAGTGTTGCTCGATATTGCAATCTTTTTGCCCTCAAGATCTCCTACGCTGTTTATGCCCGAATTGGGGGCTGCAAGGATTGCAAAGACACCCTCTTCTGGTGTAGCGCCAAGGCAGAGAGAGACGATGCGCACATCATAGCCAGCGTTGCGGAGCAGGATTACAGCGAGAGGATCAGCGATGCATGCGTCAATATCTCCCGACTCCAGAGCAGCATCTCTCTCGAGTGCACTCTGGAATGGAACTACTTCGACATCGATGCCGTACTTTGCAAATATTCCCTCATCTTTAGCAACGTAAACTGGAAATGTGTCCTCGATTGGCAGCAATCCTACTCTTATTTTTGCTTTTTCACTTGGCTTCTCGGCAGGTTTCTCAGCACAGCCAGCAAAAAGCAGGACGATAGCAATCAGAACAAAGACTAACTTCCGCATAGAGTATGCTCGCCTGCATGGCTATAATACTTACGCAATTAAGGGCTTTCGAAATTGTCAGGTTAAAACCTAACGTTTTCGCTGGCTTTAAGTTTGGCTTTGTAATTCATACATCAAAACGGCGGGAAGGTGAAAGTTTGAAAAAGGCGTTGGATGATTATTCGAGTAGAGTAACCGCAGATGTTTTTTATTTGTAGATTGTCTTGAAAATTACAGGCGCTCGGTTACAGGTGCTCGGCATGGATAAGGTGAAAATTGACAGGAAAGCTTTGTTTGCTTTAGCCTCAGAAACGAGAATTGAAATACTCAAAAAGCTCAACGAGAGGCGAATGACCTTAACCGAACTATCAAAGGAGCTGAATATATCAAAAACAGCCGTTAAAGAGCACCTCGACAAACTCGTGCAGGCTGGATTGATAAAAAAGATGGATGAGGGAAGGAAGTGGTTATACTACGAGCTTACAGGGGAAGGAAGGAGAATCCTGCACCCTGAGGATAAAACAAAGATTATTTTGCTGCTATCCTCTGCCATAGCAAGCATAACCGGTGGTTTGTTCGAACTGTACAGGTACTTTTCATTCCAGTTGTATGCTCCCCCTGCTCTCCCGGTTCCAACCCCAACGCCTACTCCTATACCAACAACCCCGGCTCCAACCCCTACAGCACCCAAGGGGGGTACACCAGCCATACCGGCACCAACACAGCCTATGCCAGTAACACCAAGAGTAACTCCAGCAGCTCAAATTGCACCAGAAGTGCATTTACTTGCTTGTATAGCTTTAATTGCACTCGGAATAGTCATTCTGATCTATCTCAGAAAATCAGCCCAGTAGATGCTGCCCATCACAGCTTTTGGCCTTAAATTTAAAGCCTTCTCTGCAGAACGCACAGCTTATGCCCAATTCATCGCATATGCTTTCTACTTTTCTCAGAATCTTCGAGCGCATTGATTCGGGCAGATACCAGGAGTTCTGGATCTTCTCACCCATTTCGAAGTAGAGCCTTCTGTATTGCTCCTCAAGCCACGGAAGTGCCGATACTATCCTCCTGAAGGAGTCACCCCTGAGCTTCAGCGTTGATGTTACAACGTGATCAACAAAGTCGCACCTCCTCAACACCTCTTCAACCTCGCTCTCATTAATGAAGGGCAGAACGGGGTCAAGGCGAAGCACAACGGGAATTCCAGCATCTTTTAATTTCTCCATTGCCTCAATCCTTTTCTCTGGCATGGGGGCCTGAGGCTCAATTATCTTTGCATACTTGAACCCGGTAACCGTAACGCTGACACAGCAGTTCATCTCCGAAAGGATGTCTGCATCTCTTGCAACGATGTCGCTCTTCGTTACAACGAGAAGTTTGACTCCGTAATCCTTCATCAACTCGATGCATTTCCTCGTTATTTTATATTCCCTCTCAACGGGTGGATAAGGATCGGAGCTGTTTGACATCGAGATAGGCTTTTTTAAATCTAACCTCTTCAAGTCCTTTTCCAGCCTTATAAGCAGTTTCTCCTTCAGGCGCACATTACCGAAGTGAGGGATATACGTTGCGTAGCAGTAAAGACAGCCGTGCATGCACCCTGTGTAGGGGTTGAACGAGTACTTCTTTCCGCACGTACACAGCTTCGACTTCCAGGGGTCAAACGGATTTATAACCATATTAGAAGTACAAATCAGGGTTTATCCAGGGGATGAGAGCCATTGTAACCGCTATGCTTGTAAGCCAGCTCCTAGTTATCAACCCCTTCGTCAGGTAGCCTATTGCTCCCTGCTTTTCACCAAGCCTCTCGATGCCCGTAAGTTGAGACATGACATCTCCAACTTCCTTGCCCCTCAGCACCTCCTTAATTACGGTTGAGGGATATTCGAATCCGGGCCCGAAGCCAATCGTTGTGCAGGAGCCATTGTATATGGCGGCAACCTGAATATCGAGGTAGCCGGTTATCGCATCTTTCAGACTGAACAGACCCGCTTCAATTCCAACGCTGAAGTCAAGGTCTTCGCTGTAGGCATTAAAAGCCCTGTTCATTGCTCCTTTAACTGTTTCAGCATTGAAGGGCTGGTCAGAAACACCAGAGTTAACGCTCCTCGCTTCAACTACAACATCTTCAAAAAACTGCTGGAATGCAATTTTAACTCCTTCAACCTTCACCGGATTTGAGGAACCAACAGCAACTTTCACCTTATCAGCCTTCCATAGCGGTCTATTTCTCCCCTTTTTATTCTTGTTGCAGAAATGGGATTGCCGTCTTCAGATTTAACCCATTCAACCCGTACTATCTCTATCTCTTTTTTTCCCAGCTCTTTCCTCTTTTTGTTTATCATCTCCGCAACGCCGTAAGTTTCCGGCGACACAACAATGCAGTCAAAATCAACTTCAAGAGTTTTGCCGTACGCATCCTCTATCCTTACTATTTCTGGCTCAAAGCCATAGCTCCTGAGCATGTACTGTCTAAGGTTTTCAGCACGTATCTCATAAGGTAGAACGGAGCGCAATCTCTTCCTTGCAAGCTCATCGCTGGTAACACCTATGGTTACTTCTCCAAGGTTTACAGCAACATCTATGAGTTTCTTGTGCCCCTCATGGAGGGGCTCGAATGTTCCACCGAGGGCGACCTTCTTCATCTGCTTTCACTTCACAGCATTCAGAATTATTGAGTATATCTCATTAGTGAGGTGTATGCCGTTAAGCTCCAGAAGAAGGTTTATTACTGCACCGATTATTGCACCGACGATCAACGAGGAGATAGCTCTTATCTTGATTATCAGTATTACTGCAGCTACCAGCAGCACGAGCGTTGATGCAGCATTTATCTGTGAAAGCTGCGTGGCAGCCTCACTAATCGCAGCATTCATGGTACTGAAAAGCGTTGCTATTCCGCTCATTCCAAAAAGAAAACCTATCACCACGCCAATCAGTGTTGGAACAGTGTCTCCCATGTTAGTGGAGACAGAACAGGTAATAAAAAATTTCCGTCTATGACATGATCGAGTGGCTTACAGGGATACAACCCTAAATCGATAATTTAATCAGGTCCTGATTTTCTGCTTGGCTCACAATCCAGAAGCTTTATTTGCCTTCTCTCGATAAAACGATGGGGGTGATGTTTTAATGAAAATAGTTGTCATAGGTGGAGGGGCTGCTGGACTTAAAGCGGCTGCAAGGGCGAGAAGGAGAGATGAAGAGGCAGAAATAACTGTTATTGAAGCAGGAGAGTACGCTTCACTCTCTCGGTGTGGTCTGCCGTACTATGTTGAGGGCTTCGTTCATGAAATAGAGAACCTCTTGGAGACTACATATGGAGCAACGAGAACTCCAGAATTCTTCAAAGAGACAAAGAACATAGATCTATTCACAAATACTAAAGCAAATCGGATTGACCGCGTTAAAAAAGTAGTTGAAATTGAAAGAGATGGAAAAACTGACGAAATTCCGTACGACTACCTTGTTATAGCAACAGGTTCGAGTCCGACGAAGCCGCCAATTCCTGGAATCGATGCAGAAGGCGTCGTTAACCTCCATTCTGTAGAAGATGCTGAAAAAATCATCGAGTTATGGGAAGAAGAGGCTGAGGATGCAGTGGTAATCGGTGGTGGGCTTGTTGGGATGGAGAGCGCAGAAGCACTTTCAAGGCTGGACATTAATGTTACGCTGGTTGAGATGATGCCTCATGTGCTTCCAGCGTGTCTGGATGCTGAAGTTGCGGCCCTCGTCGAAGCACATCTGAGGGAAAATGACGTTAAAGTCCTCGTAGACTCAAGAGTTGAAGAAATTATTGCCAATGACGGAGCGGTTTCTGGAGTAAAGGTTAACGGCAGCATCATACCTGCACAGCTTGTTCTCGTCGCTACTGGAGTTAAGCCCGATGTAAAACTTGCGAGAGATTGTGGTATTGAAATTGGAGAAACGGGAGCAATAAAGGTTAACGAGTATCTACAAACGAGCGATAAGAGCGTATATGCCGGCGGAGATTGTGTTGAGAACAGGCATCTCCTTACCGGGAAGTCTGTGTATATCCCACTCGGCTCGACTGCAAACAAACATGGCAGGGTTATAGGTGACAATGTCACCGGCGGAAAATCTACGTTTCCTGGAGTGCTTGGGACTGTAATCTTTAAGGTGTTCGATTTCACGGTGGCAAGAACAGGTCTTACGGAGAGAGAAGCAAAACAGCTTGGCTATGATGTAATAACTGCTGTAGCTCCTACTCCAGATAGATTCCATTACTATCCCGGTCAGAAGCCCATAAGGGTGAAAATAGTTGCCGACAAAAGTGGAAAACTGCTGGGCGCTCAGGCTGTTGGACTGGGTGTTGTTGATAAGAGAATTGATGTGCTTGCAACGGCAATACAGATGAACGCTACAATAGACGACGTTGCAAACCTTGATCTTGCATACGCTCCGCCATTCTCGATGGCTCTCGATACCGTTATAGCTGCTGCAAACATAGCGAGAAACAAGAGAGATCGTCTGATTGAAAGCATATCTCCTGAAGAGCTTAAAAAGAAAATTGAAAGCAACGAGGACTTTGCAATTCTTGATGTGAGAACTGAGAAGGAAGCAGCGGGAAATCCCCTCAGTGATGACAGGGTCATCCATATCCCTCTTGACAGATTGCGCAGGTCGATAAATGAGCTGCCTATGGATAAGGAGATATACACAGTATGCCAAGTTGGAGGGAGAGGTTACGAAGCTGCAAGATTCCTCAGGCAGAAGGGCTTTAACACAAGAATGGTCGATGGAGGAATGGCAATTCTTTCAGTTCTGCTTAAGAAGCCTTAATCAGCCTTTTGGGAAAGGTGAAAGCATGAAGGTTGGATTCATTGGTGCTGGGAGAATTGGCTCAACCTCGGCATTCACGTGCCTGCTCAATATGGACACTGACATTGCCCTGGTTGATCTCATCGAGGATCTTGCTGTTGGGGAAGCAATGGATTTAAGTCATGCTGCATCAGCATTTGGAAAATTTCCCGAAATTAAAGGGGGTTCAGACTACTCACTGCTGAAAGGAAGTGAAGTTGTTGTTGTTTCTGCGGGTCTTGCAAGAAAGCCGGGAATGACGAGGTTAGACCTTGCAGCGAAGAATGCAGGAATAATAAAAGAAATAGCAAAGAAGATTACCACTCATGCACCAGAAAGTAAAATCATCGTTGTAACAAATCCCATGGACGTTATGACCTATATAATGTGGAGGGAGAGCGGAAAGGCAAGAAACGAAGTGGTCGGGATGGGAGGATTGCTCGACTCCTCTCGTTTAAGGAACACGCTGAATGAGAGAGGTGTGAAGGCTGAGAAGGTATTCATCTTGGGGGAGCATGGTGACAGCATGTTTGTTGCGAAAAGCATTGCTAACATAAGAGTTAACTGGGATGACGTTCTTCAGGAAACGAGAAATGTAGCTGCAGAAGTGATAAGGAGGAAGGGGGCAACGTTTTTCGGGCCTGCAGTATGCATTTACAGAATGGTGAAAGCAATTGTTGAGGATACAAAGGAGGAGATACCTGCAAGCACGGTTCTGCATGGTGAATACGGAATAAGCGATGTGGCTGTAGGAGTCCCGCTCATTCTCGGTAAAAATGGGGTGGAGAGGATAGTTGAGTACGAGCTCTCTAACGAAGAACTTAAAGCGCTTCGAAACTGTGCAGAGATCCTCAGAGAGAGACTTGTTGAGCTTGGATATTAGAATGGACGATTTACTGCTACGAGCTGCAAACACAAAGTTTAATAATTCTTAACTGTACAGAGAAATGGTGGGCTAGGCTGGGGGGTTCGGCGTCCCCTGTAACCCGAAACCGTCGGAATGCGGGAGCCGAAGCTGAGGGGAGGTCCGTTTAGCTGGGACGCAAGTCTCCTTCAGTCTCGTAGAGTCCCCGTCCTGGAGGGTCGTCGGTTACAGCTGGGCTGCCCGGAGGGGCTGTTCGCTGTATTTGCCGGGGAACAGGCTCAGGCCCGGAAGGGAGCAGGCCAATCTCGGACGCACGGCGCTTCCAGGGTAGCGGGGAGGAGAGACGGGAGGGGGCTTATCCCTGCAACGCGGATCGACCTGAGGCGTGCCCACCTCATTATGCTTTCTTTAGGTAAGTCAAATATATATAATTCTCAATCAAGCGCCAGGTAATGAAGGTAGTGATGGCGTCTCCGTATTACCCTCCGCATATAGGAGGTGTTGAAATCCATACCAAGAACCTGGTTGAGGGGTTGAAACACAGGGGGCACGAGGTAATTACTATCTCGTCCATAGGGTCGGATATAGTCGTTCCATGTGTGGGAATTCCGTATTCTCCCATTCCTCTGAAGTTTCCGGATGTGAATGCGGATATCTACCATTCTCATGTTCCATCACCTTTTTTTGCAATAAGGCTTGCAGAACTTGCTGCACGCTATAAAAAACCACATGTTGTGACTTATCACAACGACGTTGTTGTGCCCTCGAGAGTTAATGGCTACCGTCTTCCTGCAGTTTTTGGAAGAAAAATAGAAGGAGCGAACGCCTCTTTTGTAAAGCCAGTTCTTGAAAAGGCAGACATGATACTTGCAACAACCCGCAGCTACGCCGGAACGTCTTCCATCCTCTTGGAATTTATCCGAAAAATCAGGATAGTTCCAAACGCCGTGAATCCGGAGAAGTTTGTTCCAGGAGAAATTGCAGGGGAGAGAGAACCAACAGTTCTTTATGTTGGCAGGCTTGTGGAGTACAAGGGTCTGTCGTTGCTCATAAAGGCCATAGCGGATGTGCAAAAGGAAATTAAGACCAGACTTGTTGTGGTTGGGGATGGAGAAGATAGAAGAACGTTTGAAGAACTGGCACTGAAGCTTGGGGTTGATGCAGTGTTCACGGGGAAAATCCCAAAGAAGGAGGTGGTGGAGTGGATGAGGAGAGCAAGAGTACTTGTTCTTCCATCCTTCTCAAGGCTGGAGGCTTTTGGTATAGTTCTGCTTGAAGCAATGGCATGTTCGACTCCAGTTATGGCTGCAGACATTCCGGGAGTCTCTGAAGTCGCATCTGAAGGGGGAGTTACGTTTTCTGATGATAAAGAACTTGTTAAAAAGCTAAAACTGCTTCTGACGGATGATCGACTTGCAACAAAGCTGGGAAAAATGGGAAGAACAGCCGTTGAAAGAAAATTCAGCTGGAAAGTGGTTTTAGACAAAATAGAGAAAATCTATGGTGAACTGCTGTGAGAGTGGCAGTAATAGTCCCGGTATCACCCTACGAGCCGGTAGATATTATTGTTGATTCGGCAAGATGTATAAAAAACCTCGACTTCAGAAAGATGAACGTGAGAATAGTCTACGTGATTGACCTGAATGGAGAAAGCGATAGCAGGGCTGAAATACTAAAAAAAGAAGGTGTGGAAGTCCTTGAAAGAGCGACTACAAGAGGAAAAAGGGCTGGAGCCATAAATGATGCCCTCAAACTGCTCAAGAACTTCAGGCCCAAGTACATTGCCATATTTGATGTTGATTCCCGTCCCGTCAGGGACTTCGTCGTCAAATGCATAAGCCTGCTTGAAAAAGAACCGAACGCATATATTGCCTCCTCCCCACGCTATATATCAAATGCTGTAAACCTCGTCTCCAGCACTGTGAGTGCAGAGTATCTTCTGATAAACTTCTTACTGAAGAAGACGGGATTCAGGCAATTTAACGGACTTATAGGTGTGCTGAGGGCAGATCCTCTTTTCAGATACGGGCTTAAAGAGGATGCCATTACCGAGGATGCAGACTTCGCAACCAGGATGCATGCAAAACGCTTTACAGCGTTGCTTGTTGATACCGCTGTGTATGAGCAGGCCCCATTGACATGGCGGGATTTACTTGAACAGCGTAAGAGGTGGTACTATGGAGGGCTTCAACTCTGGAGGTACTGGAAGGATGTGAGAGGGGGAAGTTCTGAATTTATTTTCAGCTGGATAATGGCACTAACTCTCACTTATTTTACCGGCTTATTTCTCCCCTTAATTCTACTTTCACCCCCTCTGATAGTCTACAAATTCCGAAACGTTAAAAAAATCTCGGTCTCGATTGGTCTGCTGGTGCATGCATTAATTCTACAGTATGCAGCAATTAAAGCGATGTTAAACTTTATCAGAAGAAAAGAGATATGCTGGGAAGGCCTCCGGAGAAGTTTATAGGTGGCAGCATGAAAAAAGCGATACTGGGCATTCTGATAAGTTCTCTGACGATTGTGGCTATATTCAAATTCACTGAGACAAATATAACGTGGAGAGCGATATTTCAGGCAAATCTTCTTTTTCTTTCGATTGCATTCATGCTACATGCAATGTTCTGGTTTTTCTGGGCTGTAAGGATAAAGCTCCTCTCCTCTTTTCTTGGCCATAAAATAAGTACAGGTTATGCTCTTGAGATAACAATAGCAAGCACGTTTCTTGCAGCTATTACACCCTCATCTGCAGGAGGTGAACCTCTGAGGGTTAAGATGCTACACGATGCCGGGACAAGCATCGGCTCTGCAAGTGCAATAGTGCTTGCAGAGAGACTCCTTGATGCGATTTTTTTCATTTCAGCTTTACCTGTTTTCATTCTGATGACAGGTTTCTCCACCAGACTTGGAATTGAAGTTGGAGTTGTTTTTTCTGTCTGTCTTCTTGGATTTTTTGCCTTTCTGTGGGCTATACTAAGGCAGCCATACAGGCTCGACGCGTTTACCACGTGGTTTATCAGGCTTCTTTCGAGGTTTACAAAAAAAGCGGAGAAGATAGGAGAAAAAATGAGAAGCGAGCTTGTAATGTTTAGAGAAGCTCTGATAAATCTGACAAAAAACTCCCGCAGAAACATAGCAGCAGCCATTCTTCTCACAGCGCTAATCTGGTTTTCAGAATTTCTTGTCCCCTCGATGATACTCATGGCATTTGGTTGTGCCCCATCTTTCCTGCTCTCCCTTACATCACAGTTTATACTGGTCGTGATATCGCTCGCTCCCCTCACGCCGGGAGCAAGCGGGATAGCCGAGGTTGGGATGGGATATCTGTACTCAACGTTCGTACCACACCATGTTATAGGGATTCTTACAGGAACTTGGAGATTTATAACCTACTTCCTGAACCTGATAGTGGGATTTATTGTCAACGTGAAGGTGCTAAAGTCAAGATACATTGGTCAGAAAACAGAAGGCCAAGATAGCAAAAGTTATAGATAGCCTAAAATTTCATCAAGGGATAAGCCAATTTTTGCAAGCTTGTTCTTTGCTCTGCTGTAAGCATTGTAGCTGTATTCTTCTCCTCTTGCTCTCGCAATCAATGCTTCGTACTCGGAGGGGCTTAGCAACCTCTTAAGGAACGGTTTTATCTGGGTTCTATCAACAACCTCCACTTCGTCTCTGGAGACCAGTGTTTTACTTCCGTTAAATGCCATTGCCTCATTTCTCCAGCATTTTTCACATTCGGAAACTACTATATAGATATTTTTCATATGGAACCATGATTTCTGGTACATTATACCTCCACATACACAAAACCCCCCAAAAAGCTTCTCTTTAGTTTTCTCACCCTTCACTGCATGGTCATGTATAAGTATTTTTGTTAAAGGTTCTATTAGTATCATGAGTATCATAATACCTCGGGAGATATATATGTTTTTTGGTTTGGTTGTTTATAAGCATAAAATAGTACATCTTTCCAAGGCTTTAATAAATTTCAGAAAATCTGGGGGTATTATACAGGCATAACCTTCTTGACCTCTGGAACTCTCTGCTTTATCCTTTGCTCCACGAACATGGCAAGCGTTACTTGGGACAAGGGACAGCCATAACACGCTCCAAGCAGCTGGACCTTGACCACACCGCTTCCCTCATCAACATCAACGACAGCAATGCTTCCACCATCTTGAGCAAGAGCTGGCCTTATTTCCTCGTCAACTACTTTCTCCACTTTTTCTTTTAACCCCATGTTCATGGGTTTGAGAAGCTATATTTAAAAGTTTCCGTAGATATTTAAAGTTAATTGCATAATTTTTAAATTCTAATACTTGTGAGATCAGCAACGACTTCTCCGGTACCGATGGACTTGAGTATATCTTCTTTTACTGCATATGCATGAGGGTACATATGAACAAAAAGCAGTCTGTTTGCCCTCAGATACTTTACGTATTCTCTGAAGTTGTCTGGAGTTGTGTGATACTCTGAAAAACCTGATGGAAGGGACATTTCATGAACCATAACTTCGCACTCTGTTGAGAGCAACTCCCGGAATGGTCTTGTGTCGCCACTGACAACGAGAACATCATCAAATACATATGCCCGGCTCTCTATAGAGTGATACGTTGGAACTGTTCTAACCTTCATACCTGCCACTCTAAAGCACTTTTCTTCGCTTACGGTAATGTTCAGTTTACCCCTCAGGTAAGGGTATGCTTCGAGTATGCTCTCGATGTAGGCCTTCGTTCCACTGGGACCGTATATATCAAGTTTTTTTGCATTCTCCAGCCATCTTGCTTTCAGAAGGGGGAGGAGATCTGCATTGTGGTCAAGGTGATTGTGTGTGAGCAGGACTGCATCAATGTCGGTGACTTTAACTCCAACATCGCCAAGTCTTCTGAAAGCTCCACAGCCAATGTCAACGATAACTTTTGCAGATTTTTCTATGAGAATGCAGCTCTGAGCCTTTTTTGTGTCAACAGCGGTTCCGGTACCCAAGAACGTTATCTTCATGCTGGTAAATTGGTACGGTCTAAAAAATTCTTTCGCCAAGGAGGTGTGTCGTGGTGGAACCAACTATTTTTGCTCTATAGAACTCTCCGACTCTACCATGTCTGAGCACTACTGGTCTGTAGGCATTGGTTCTCGCCAGAAGTTCTCCATCGAACTTGGTAGCAATGACATCAAAGGTTCTGCCCACAAAAGATGCGTTTTTTTTCTCCTGTATTCTGTTCTGCAGCCTCGTTAGAGCTCTCGATCTCTCCTTCTTTACCCATCCTGGTAAATCCTTCAGTCTGTATGCTGGGGTACCTTTCCTTGGAGAGTAGCGGGTTATGTTGAGTAAATCTGGCTTTATTCTCCTTATCAGCTCGAAGGTTCTGTAAAAAGCCTCCTCGCTCTCAGTTGGAAAGCCTGCAATTACATCCGTGGATATAACAACATCATCGAACCTCTTTCTGAACGCTGAAACAACCTCCTCAAATTCTTCAACGCTGTGGTCTCTTCCCATATCTCTCAAAACCTTCTCATCTCCGCTCTGGACGGGTAGATGGAGGAACTTGTATATCTTTTCACTGCCAAAGGCGTTGAGCAGCTCGTCAAGCATTCCATATGCATGATGCGGGTTCATCATTCCAACTCTGACTCTGAATTTCCCTTCAATGGATGATATTTTTTCGAGGAGTTCTGATAGGTTTGTATCATTGCCATGCCCGTACGCCCCTGTGTCCTGAGATGTCAGCTGGATCTCCACGTATCCCTCTGCAACGGCCTTTCTGATCTCCTCAACTATTCCTTCAGGGCTGAAACTTCTCAATCTGCCCCTTGCAAATCTTGTGGCGCAGAATGTGCACCTTCCCGTGCAGCCTTCGGCTATGGAAACTGTGGCAATTCCTTTTCTTGTTCTCAGCTTTTTGCATCTCGTTTTATCCATACTCGCCCTCTCGATTATGAAAACACTCTTGCCAGAAACTGCAGCATTTACAGCCTCGCAGATTCTGTGGACGTTGTCAGGACTTATAGCCGAATCTGCTACTTCTCTGACTTTCTTAGGAGCTATTCTGGGTAGACAGCCAGCTATAACTACAGTTTTGCCTGCTTTTTTGAGCTCGGCAGCTCTCTTCAGGATTTTGCGCTCTGTGAATTCTATGACTCCACATGAGTTCAGGATTACGATGTCTGCACTTTCGGTGGAAGATACCTCAAACTCTCCTGAGATCTCAGCCCTTATTATGTCGCTATCCGCTTGGTTCATTGTGCAGCCATAAGTCTCTATTGCAACTCTTCTTCTCACGGCCCGGATAATAGGATTCCAGTATATTAAAAAATTATCGTACGTCCAGCACTTCATAGCTGCTTCGAGTGGGGCCGCCGAGATTTGAACTCGGGTCTCCGGCTCCCAAAGCCGAGAGGATAACCAGGCTACCCTACGGCCCCTTCAAATTCTTCAAGATACCGGTTTTGGTTTTACCAACTTCCCGGAGTATGGCTTAAAAAAGTTGTCATCATGTTGTGAATTTGAGGGCAACCTCGTTCGCTCGCCTTAAGAGTGACGTGTCTCTTATAAGGACGCCGGGGGTGGGATTTGAACCCACGCGGGCAGAGCCCACACGCTCTCAAGGCGTGCGCCTTACCTCTCGGCAACCCCGGCCCGGTACTTATTCAGCGGCTGGTTTTTTAGTGTTTGTGATGCCAAGTTCCAGATCTGAAGAAGCCATCCGGCTTATCAAATAAACAAATCTTTGATGTCCCAGAGCAGCCTCGGATTGTGTTTGATAAGCTCCATAACAATTCTCCGAACACTCATTTCTTTCAAATTGTAGCCTGCTATGCTCTTTGCAAGTTTGTTAAGCGTTTTATCGTCCATTTTCAGTAATTTCTGCTGGAGTATCTTGTTCCTGTGCAGAGTTTTGCCAAAATCATTCATCCAGAGCTCATCGTACTTTCTGAGAAACCTTGCAGAATAATCTTTTCTCTCAACTGCCTCTGCTGCGACACTTCCAGCAAAAAATCCCGCTTTCATGGCATTCACTATCCCTCCACCCGTTATCGGGTCAGCATGCCTTGCAGCATCTCCAACCAGCATAACATTGTCTGCAACGGCAGTCTCTATAGGGCCTTTAACAGGCACACCGCCGGCAACAACCTCTACAATCTCTCCACTGCCAAAGTTTTTTGCCACAAAGTCGTCGAGGTAATCTTTTGGCTTCTTTTTAGCCATAGATGGCAGAACACCTATACCGAAATTGGCCGCATCCTTCCCCTTCGGAAACAGCCAGATGTAGCCACCCGGAGCAATCTCGTTTCCAAGCCAGAAGTAACAGTACTCTGGATCAAACTCAATACCTGCCATGAGGTACTGGATGCAGCTCTCTATCTCGCCGAGCTTGAGAGTTGTGTCAATTCCTGCCAGCTTACCAATTCTGCTCTCCACACCGTCCGCCCCGATGACAATCTTTGCGTCAACGGTGAATTCTTCACCCATTTTACGTAGAAAGACCTCTACTGCTCCGTTCTCCTTCTTCTTCATTCCTGTAGCTGTGGTCTTAACTATCATGTCAGCTCCAGCCCTTACTGCCAGTCTTGCAAGATGTCTGTCAAAAACCTTCCTTTCAAGGACATATCCAACCTCGTTTCCGGCCATCTCTTCTGCCATGACTATCTCCGTGCCATCGGGGGCGTATATCTTTGCTCCAGTGACCTCGGCTGCTATCCACTTTCTGTCTATCTCTACAAATTTCTCAATTGCTTCCTTGCTTACTCCCTCTGCACATCTAACCGGCGTACCAACCTCCTGTCTTTTCTCAACGAGTAAAACGTTGAGCCCTTTTTCAGCAGCTATTCTTGCGGCAGTACTCCCTCCAGGCCCTGCACCAACAACGACAACATCGTACATCAGGCAACCTCCTTGATTTCCAGCGCATTCATTGGGCAGACCTTAATACAGGTTTTGCAGAGCGTGCACTTCTCATCATCTATTATAAGAAAGGTCTCTATCAGCTCGTTGGCGTTAAACTTGCAGACTGCAACGCATGCACCACAGTATGCACACCTGAATCTGTTGATGAAAATTTTTTCTTTCTCTGGCTTCCTTCTGCGAGCCATGACTACTGGTCAAAAAGAAGTTTTTAAAGCTTTGTCATTAATGGGATCACTCATCTGGTACAAACTTTGTTCCATAGTATATTATCCCTGCCTCTCCTTCTTCCCCATACTTCCTGAAGGCCTTTTTAACCCTCATCCCTGTTCTGACATTCTCTGGATCACATACAAGCTGTGATGTTATCACTGGCCCCTCTTCAAGCTTAATCAGAGCTACAACATACGGTTTCTGTGCTTTGAGGTCTTCGGGAGCCTCATGTACTACTGAGTAGCTGATGACCTCCCCTCTACCACTGAACTTCATCTCAGCAATGTCACTCTTTCTTCTGCATACAGGGCAGAGGTTGCGGGGGGGATAGTAGCTGTTCCCGCAGTTTTTACATTTTGTTCCGACCAGATCGTATCTGTACTTTATCTTCCGCCAGAAGCGTGGTAGCATTTTATCACCTCGTGAAGATAGTAACAGTTGCGGTTGCGCCCGTCCCTCCAACATTCAACGCCAGTCCATTCTCAGCATCAACCTGTCTTTTACCAGCTTCTCCCCTAAGCTGCAGAGTTATTTCAACCGCCTGCCTTATACCGGTAGCACCTACAGCATGCCCGCACGCTTTAAGCCCACCTGACGGGTTAACGGGGATCTCACCATCCAGACAGGTTACACCCTCTCTTATCAGTTCCGCTCCTTCCCCTTTCTTTGCAAAGCCCAGATCCTCATATGCAAGGATTTCAGCGATTGTAAACGAGTCATGGACTTCTGCAACCCCGACGTCTTTTGCCTCAATTCCTGCCTGCTCGTAAGCCTGTCTTGCTGCATGAACAACAGCCTGCATTGTAAGCAAGTCTTTCCTGCTGTGCAGTGCTATGTAGTCGCTGGCCTGAGAACAGGCTGAGATATAGACAGGCGTGTCGGTGTACTTCTTTGCAATATCCTCACTCGCAAGAATCACGGCTGCAGCTCCATCTGAAAGCGGGGCACAGTCGAAGAGGCGAAGGGGTTCAGCGACGTAGGGGGAGTTCAGAGCAACCTCAAGACTGATTTCTCTCCTGAACTGTGCTTTAGGATTGAGAGTGGCATTCTTGTGGTTCTTAACACTCACCATGGCCAGATCTTCTGGTTTCGTACCAAATTCTCTCATGTGAAGTCTTGCAATCATTGCATAAAGCGAAGCAAGCGTTGCACCGGTAAAGACCTCCCACTCCCTGTCTGTCGCAGAGGCGAGGATCTCCATTGCCTTACTTCCCACATCAGTGACCTTTTCCGCTCCTGCAGCTATAACGATATCGTGCATACCGGAGGCTACTGCCATACAGGCCTGCCTTAATGCAAGCCCCCCGCTTGCATCCGCAGCCTCTACACGTGTGGATGGGATGTTTAACTCGGCCAGACCTGCATAATCTGCTATTAGTGCAGCAATATGTTCTTGACCCAGATATCTGCCACCACTCATGTTACCTATGTACATTGCTTCGAGCTCTTTGCCCTCCAAGCCAGCATCCTCAAGAGCCTCAACCCCTGCTGAAAGCACAATATCTCTGAAGCTTGAATCCCAGAGCTCGCCAAACTTGCTCTGGCCAACTCCAATAACGGCAACTCTTCTCACTGAATCACCTCACCTTAATTTTCCTTCTGAACTTCAGGTACAGACCGTAATCTATGTAGACTCCACCCTTTATTTTGTCCCAGACTTTTGGATTCCTCTCCAGATCTTCAATTGCTTTGGTAGCCCTTATAACGAAGGCATCACTTCCAGCACCAGAACCGAATGAGATGAGCAATATCCGCTCATCTGGTTTTACAACGTCAAGAACCGCCGCAAGCCCAAGAAGTGACGAGCCGGAGTACGTGTTACCTATGTAGGGCACAATGAGTCCCTGTTTTATCTGTTCGCTGCTGAACCCCAGCATCTTTGCCGCTCTTGCGGGGAACTTCCCGTTAGGCTGGTGGAATACAGCATACTTAAAATCAGATGCGTTCAGTCCCGTTCTCTCCATTATAAGCTTTGCAGCCGATGTTACATGTCTGAAGTAGGCTGGTGTCCCTGTAAATCTTCCACCATGGCTCGGATAGGGCTGTCCTTCTTTTCTCCAGAAGTCCGGTGTGTCTGACGTGAAAGAGTACATCGCCTCCACTTCGGCTATCACGTCCTTACTGCCAATAAGGTAGGCGGCTCCACCAGCTGAAGCGGAGTATTCAAGAGGGTCACCCGGAGCTCCTTGACTTGTATCGGCTCCTATTGCGAGGCCGTACTCAATTACACCTGCTTTGGCCATTGCAATGCAGTTCTGCATCCCTGCAGTTCCGGCCTTGCATGCAAATTCAAGATCAGCAGCGAAGTACTCGTTTCCAATGCCCAGAGCCTCACCGACTATTGTTGCAGTGGGCTTGACTACATACGGGTGGCTTTCCGAGCCAACGTAAACTGCCCCTATCTTCGTGGTATCAATTTTAACCCTCTGAACAGCCTCTCTTGCAGCCTCAACAGCTATAGTTGCTGTATCCTCATCCAGACTTGGTACAGATTTCTGAATTATTCCCAATCCTCTGGAGATAACATCTCCGTCTTCACCCCAGATTCTTGCTATCTCTTCTGCCTTTATTCTGTATCTGGGAATGTACGTTCCGTATGACACAATTCCTATCACTTCACATACCTCCTCAAGGCTTTTATCATCTCTCCGACGGGCATTTCCGTGGCAATTAAATGTATCTTCTCTATCTCTGCAATTTTTGCGGCAATCATATCCACCTGATTACTTTTGAGACTATGGAGAACAACGACCGCTGGCTTCAGATTTGCAACCCTAACTGCAACCATTGGAGACCTGCCAGCTGAAACTTTTGTGAATATAAGTGCTCTCTCAGTTGTGAAGCCATAAAGCCTGTAGAAATCGTAGGAGTTGAGACTCAGGATGGCTTTTATACTGTCAATTATGGTGTGGCCATTTACAGCCTTCTCATAACCTGTTATATCTTCACCTTCTATAATATCTCTTAACTTTGAAGAGCTTATTGCTTCCCCGTATTCCTTCATATCGAGAATAACATCAACCTGAAAGTTGTTGATTAGGTCACGGTACTTGGAGACAGTTTTAAATCCTCTTTCTCTGTCTATGCCAAGCAATCCCTCTATTATCTTTCTCACGAAGGCTATACCAGGAGATTTTCTGCGATCTCCTTCATAATCACTTATAACTGAAGGCGAAACATTCAATTTCACTGCAAGCTCTTTTTGAGATACTTCAAAAATCTGTCTCCATTTCTTCAGAGTTTTGCCAGGGTTTTCAGCAAAGACAACTTCTCCGCTTATCTTATCGGCCAGTGCTTTCGCTGCAGAATCCATGCACTGCTTGATATCACAGTCTTTATAAATTTATCGGATTATCGAACCTTTATTCGTCAATTGTGCATTAACAGCTTCTTAGATCGTGCCGCTCTATTAAGAGATGCGATTTGATCTCTCTCAGATAAAGACAGGAAACTTTTTATGCCCTCTTGTCCAGAAAAGCGTGGAAGGCGTAGAAGTTTCCTGTTAAAATGCTTTATAATTGCAACCTCTGGAGGCGATGACTGTGAAGATCTGGGTTATTGGAGCGTATGGAATAGTTTCGACTACAGCGACAGTTGGTGGAAAAGCTCTTGAAAAGGGGCTCATCAGCAAAACAGGACTTGTCTCTGAACTGCCTTTCTTCGATGGAATTGAGAGGTACGCTCCATTAAACTTTGATTTTGGTGGGCATGATGTCAGGCCCATGGAGAATATGTATGCCGCCACTCTCGATAACTGGGAGCAAAACAGGCATTTTGAATGGCATATTCTTGAAAGAGTAAAGGACTATCTCGAAAGTGTAAAGGCTGCAAAAGGAACCGCTCTGAACTGTGGCTCCGGTGTAAAAGAACTTGGGAGGATAGAGACCTTAGAGCAGGAAGGGTTAACGCTCAGAGAGATAGCTGAGAGAATAGTGGACGACATGAAGAAATTTGCAGACAGCGAAACTGTGGTGATAAACACAGCTTCCACCGAGCCCATGCCGAGATACAGTGGAGAGTACCACGGGTGTATCGACGGCTTTGAGAGAATGCTTGATGAGGACAAGAAGGAGTATGCGATGGCAAGCATGCTGTATGCGTACGCAGCCTTAAAACTCGGTCTTCCATATGGAAATTTCACTCCCAGCGCTGGTTCCAACATTCCGGCGTTAAAGCAGCTTGCGATCGAAAATAAAGTTCCACATGCAGGCAACGATGGAAAGACGGGAGAAACACTCATCAAGACAACACTTGCCCCGATGTTTCTCTACCGTAATCTTGAGGTCATTGGCTGGATGGGATACAATATTTTGGGCGATTTGGACGGCAAGGTGTTGAGCCACAGAGACAACAAGGAGAGCAAAGTTGTGAGCAAGGATAAGGTGCTTGAGAAAGTCCTCGGCTATTCACCATACAGCATAACAGAAATAAACTTCTTCCCGAGCCTTGTGGACAACAAAACAGCTTTCGACTTCATACACTTCAAAGGCTTTCTGGGAACGAAAATGAAGTTCTACTTTATCTGGGATGGCATCGATGCTATAGTTGCTGCACCACTTGTTCTGGATATTGCAAGGTTTCTGCTCTTTGCCAAGAAGAAGGGGGTACACGGGGTCGTCAAGGAGCTGGGTTTCTTCTTTAAGAGTCCTATGGAAACTGATATTGTTAACACGCACCAGCAGTTTGAGATTCTGAAGGAGTGGTTCTCTAAGCTTGTCTGATTTTTTGTTTTTTATTAAATGCCCTTGATACAACAGCGATTAAATAAGCTGTTGAAGAACTGCAAAACGAGAATACGACGCCGCCGGCAGGATTCGAACCTACGACCATCGGCTCTCTGCAGGCATACCATACCTTTAACAGGCCGACGCTCTACCAGCTAAGCTACGGCGGCTCCCTGCATTTTTACAGCGGGGTGAATTTAAAGTTTATCCTCCAGGTCTTCTTCAGGCACCTTGGAGTTTACACATTAAAATAAAAATCAGTAAGTCCTTGCTATTGCATTCAGATATCCTTTCCCGCCACAGACTATACATCCTCCATCCACATCAGCATCGATCCACCCTGGTTTCTCTTCGAACCTTCCAAGGATGCTGCCCCCTACTTCTTCCTCCAAAGTATCTCCGCATTCAGTGGAAGAGCACAGATGTACGAGAGCCACGCCCCTTCCAGCCCATTTTTTAACTTCGGTAACACTATCAAAGTACCTTATCTTCTCCCTCATCCTATTTAAAGCGGCTCTTCTCATGCGCTCTTTCATCTCCGCTGCCCATTCTTCAATTTTCTCCTTTGTAAGCTCCTTCATGGATATTTTAAACTTCTTCCTCTCGTCCCTGAATGAAACCACGACTGTATTTTCTGCCACTTCTCTCGGCCCTACCTCCATTCTCATTGCCGCCCCTTTCAGCTCCCATTTGTAGTACTTGGCTCCCGGTCTTTCGTCGCTGTCATCGAGAATGACCCGGTACCCAAATCCTTTCACCCTTCCCAGGATTCGCTTACAGAGTTCAAGAACTTCGCCCTCTCTTCCCTTGTAGAGCACGGGAATTATGACTATCTGAACCGGCGAAGCCTCGAACGGCAGCACCAAGCCGAGATCGTCGCCGTGAATGCTTATGAGTGCAGCAATACACCGCTCGGATATTCCATAGCACGTCTGGTGTACAAACTCGTGTTCCCCATTAGCCGTTTCATACGTTATATCGAAGGTTCTTGCGAAGTTGTTTGCAAGATGATGGACTGTTCCAATCTGCATGGTTCTGCCATCGGGCATCACCGTGTCGAACGCAACGGTATATGCTGCTCCGGGAAACTTATCCCATTCTGGCCGCCTTATAATAAGGTATGGAATTGCAAGAAAGTCGTAGAATTCCTTGTAGTAACCTATCGCCGTCCTTACCTGCTTCTCAGCCTCTTCAAATGTTGCGTGGACTGTATGGGCTTCTTTGAACGATGTTATCTCCCGCAGTCTTATAAGGGCACGGGTGTGCTTGGTTTCGTAGCGGAAGGTGTTGACAATCTGGTAAACTTTCAGCGGCAAATCTGCATGACTTCTCACCCACAGCTTGAACATGGGATATATTGCCGTCTCGCTTGTCGGTCTCAATGCGAGTTTCACATCCAAGGGTGTTAGTCCGCCATGTGTCACCCAGTAAACCTCATTCTCGAATCCTTTTATGTGCTCTCCTTCCTTTTCAAGCTCAGTTTCAGGAATCAAGGCCGGAAAGTAAACCTCATTGTGATCTCTGTCCATTATCTCCCTCAGCTTTCCATAAACAAGCTGTCTTAACCTGAAGCCGAAAGGGTACCAGACATAAAGCCCCTTTACGGGGTAGCGAATGTCCATTATTTCAGCCTGCTGGATTACTTCGTGATACCATTCGGAGAAATTCTCTTTTGAGGGTAGACTTTCCAGTCTTTCTGACTTGGCCTCCTGTACGCTCATACCTAAAGCCCGATGAACAGCCTTTTATTAAGCTTTCGTTCCAAAACGGCATGAAACTACAGGTTAACAGGAAACAAACTGCTCAACACACCATTCTACTGCAAAGTCAATCCTCTTTTGATGCATTCAGCAAAGTTAAAATATTGAACTACAAAAAGGCATTGATCATTATGCCAGCTACAATATTGGTTGGAGGTTTCTGGGGCGATGAAGGTAAGGGAAAGATAATCGCCCACATTGCCCACTCGGATAAACCTGCTATAATTGCAAGAGGTGGTGTTGGACCAAATGCAGGCCACACGGTGAAAACAGGAGAAAAGAAGTTTGGCGTTAGAATGATCCCGTCCGGATTTGTGTACAGAGATGCAGAGCTTTATATAGGAGCAGGCGTTCTTATTAATCCGGATGTCTTTCTGAAAGAGGTTGAGCTGCTCAACGTTGCTGAGAGAGCAAGAGTTGACTATCGCTGTTCAATTATTGAAGAAAAGCACATAGAGGAAGATAGAACAAATGAGCATCTCAAGGGGAAAATAGGTTCAACCGGGACAGGATGTGGGCCTGCAAACAGAGACCGGGTGATGAGAGTGGCAAAACAGGCCAAAGATATTGAAAAGCTGCGCCCCTTTATTACAGACGTTCCGATGGAGGTAAATGAGGCCATAGACAGGGGAGACTTCGTTCTGGTTGAGGGTAGCCAGGGTTTCGGTCTCAGCCTTTTCTATGGAAGCTATCCCTACGTTACCTCCAAAGATACCACCGCGTCGGCAATAGCTTCAGATGTGGGGGTGGGGCCAACAAAGATAGATGAAGTTGTGGTGGTATTCAAAACCTTTCCGACAAGAGTTGGGGCGGGGCCTTTTCCAACCGAAATGCCACAGGAAGAAGCAGAGAAGCTCGGAATAATAGAGTACGGAACTGTAACAGGAAGAAGGAGGAGAATAGGCTACTGGGATGGAAAATTTGCTCGCTACTCCGCCATGGTTAACGGAGCAACGCAGGTTGCAATTACTGGAATAGACAAGCTGGATAAAGAGTGCTATGGTGTCACAGAATGGGAAAAACTCACACCCAAGGCAAAGCAGTTTATTGAACAGGTTGAGGATGATGTGAGAGTGCCGGTAACTCTGATCTCCACAGGGCCGGAGATTGGGCAGATTATAGACCTGAGAGCTGAAAAACTTTGACATTCTTATTCAATTTTCCTTTCAAAAAAGAAAGATTATTGCAGTGGAATCAGTGGAAAGCAAGATGGCAAAAGGCTAATATGTTACCCCTGTAAACGTCACTCATGAAAAGGAGTTTGCTTGACATTCTGGCCTGTCCGGTCTGCAAAGGCGATCTCGAACTTGTAGTTTACGAAGAGAATGAGGAGGAAATCCTCGAAGGTAAGCTGATCTGTAAGAGGTGCAACATCGACTATCCCATTGAGGAAGGTATTCCAAACATGCTCCCTCCTGAGCTGCGGTGAAATACTATGACGAAGTATATAATGGTTACAGGCGGCGTGATGAGCGGTCTTGGCAAGGGAATAACCGCTGCATCAATAGGCAGGCTTCTCGTTGATATGGGCTACAGGGCTGTTCCAATCAAGGTTGATCCCTATATAAACATAGATGCGGGAACAATGAACCCATTCCAGCACGGAGAGGTTTACGTTCTTAAAGATGGCACGGAAGTTGATCTGGACTTGGGGCACTACGAGCGCTTTATCGGTGTTGAGGTTACTGGAGACCATAACATCACGACAGGCAAGGTATACCGCAATGTCATAGAAAAGGAGAGAAGAGGTGATTACCTCGGCCAGACAGTACAGATAATTCCCCATGTAACAGATGAAATAAAATCGTGGATAAGAAGGGTTGCAAAAGAGGCAAATGCTGAGATCTGTCTTGTAGAGATTGGGGGAACTGTAGGAGACATCGAGGGGATGCCTTTCCTTGAAGCGATCAGACAGATGCACAATGAGGAGAAAGAGGAGGATTTTCTGCTTGTTCACGTGACCCTTGTACCTCTCGACTCAAGCGGGGAGCAGAAGACTAAACCAACGCAGCACAGCGTTAAAGAGCTGAGGAGCATAGGATTACAGCCGGATGTGATAGTGGGAAGGTGCAAGGAGAAACTCAAAGAAGGCACAAAGAGGAAGATTTCTCTCTTCTGTGATGTGCCAGTGGAGGCAGTAATCAGTGCGGAGGATGCAAAGGATATCTATGAGGTTCCTCTGATGTTCAAAGATGAGAAGCTCAATGAGTACATAATAAAGAAGCTGAACCTCGAAAAGAAGGGGGAGAGTAATGAATGGGAGCAGATGGTCAGAAAGCTCAGAAGCCTTGAGAAAGAGGTTACAATTGCTGTTGTTGGGAAGTACATAAACGTGAAGGACTCATATTTGAGCATTCGTGAAGCTTTAAAGCACGGCGGCATCGCTGCAGGTTGCAACGTGAACGTCCTCTGGATAGACAGTGAGGAGCTTGAAAGAGCTGATAGTATATCCATAGATGCTGACGGTATACTCGTCCCCGGGGGTTTCGGCCAGAGAGGGGCTGAGGGAAAGATAAATGCAACACGATATGCAAGGGAGAATGATATACCCTTCCTCGGTATATGCTTTGGCTTTCAGCTTGCAATCATAGAGTTTGCAAGACATGTAATAGGCTGGGAAGACGCAAACAGCAGCGAGCTTGCAAAAACGGAGCATGCAGTCATTGATTTGCTGCCGGAGCAAAAGAGCATTGATAGACTCGGTGGAACAATGAGACTTGGAGACATAGAAGTTACAATCAAACCCGGAACGATTGCTTACAGCCTTTACAGAAGAGAAAAAGCGTACGAAAGGCACAGGCATCGCTACGAAGTCAATCCGGAGCTGATACCGGAGCTTGAAAGACATGGCCTCGTGTTTTCTGGCTACTCTGATGGAGGAAGGAGAATGGAGATAGCTGAATATCCGAAGAACCGTTTCTTCTTCGGTACCCAGTTCCATCCAGAATTCAAGTCCCGGCCTTATGCTCCTTCCCCACCCTTTGTTGGCTTTGTGAGAGCAGCACTCGAATACTCTGAATCCTGAACTGATTCAAAGCGTAAATCAAAAGGCGCCAAACAGAAAGGCCAGAAGTCCTACAGCTAAGGCCATAAGGCTCTGCTTCCTGTAAGTTCTGATCATTTCTTTTTTCACCTTGTCCTTTATCAGATTGCGGGCAATTGAGAGCAGTATCGCATCTGTAAAAAGAACAGGCAATATATATTTTATATCAAAGAACTCAGGTAAAAGAACTGGAGGAAGAAAGCTTAAGAGAATTGCAATCAGGAATAGAAGTGCTGAGGTTCTTGCGGCAGCGCATACACCCTGCACTCTTGCAACAGTTCTTGCATTCCTCATTGCATCACCCTCAACATCTTCGATGCCTTTCATGATTTCCCTTCCAACACCGGAGAGAAAAGCTATGAAGGCAAGCAGAGCAGAAGAAAGCTGTATTCCTCCAGTTGCTACAACACTGCCAAATATGAATGGAGCTGCCATTGAGAAAGCTATGTAGACGTTTCCTGCGGGACCGAACTCCTTTAGCTTTATATCGTATGCATATCCGGGCAAGGTAATTGCTGCAGCAAGAAGAAAAACCCACCAGTTTATAAAAAAGGCCGCAAGAAAACCGCCCGGAGCAAGAATGGCAAATAATACCAGAGCGTGATATTTCTCAAGCTCTCCCCTTACAAGAGGCCTGTCAAGACGCCTGTTTGCAACATCAACCTCGTAATCATAGTAATCGTTGAGTGCGAAGGCTGAAGCTTGAAGAAAGCATGCAGTAAGCATTCCGAGAACTGCATCACGGAGCGAAAAATCCAGCCCTGAGGAGACAATCATGCCAGCTAAAACTGCTAGGGCATACATTAAACCATGTTCGAGACGCAGAAGTTCCCAGATGGCTTTAACCTTTCTCATAAAACCGTTTCAGCAAAGGCATCAGTGCCCTTCTCATATACAACATTTCCAACCACTATCACATCCGCCCACTCCAGTATTTTTTCTGCTTTTTCTCTTGAGTCTATTCCACCCCCATAGATGAGCACCGCATTGCTAAGGACTTTCTTCACTTCCCTAACAAGCTCCGGCTCTCCGAATGTTCCACTGTACTCCAAATATATTACAGGAAGGTTAAGCATACTTTCCCCCACAACCGCGTAGCTTGCAGCCTGCTCTGGTCTTATATCGCAAATGGCCTTGGTAACTCTCGCAACAGCAGAACTGGGGTTGAGGACTATGTATCCCTCAAACAGTATATTCTCGAGTCTTTTTTTGAAGTTGTCAAGGTTATCGTAGTTCATCTCCACCCATTTCGCATGCTTTCCAGTAATCCACTCTCCATTCTCTGCATTGAGGACAACAGGGACATAGAGGTAATCTGCATCGTAAAAAACTGCTTCTGGTGATGATGGCTCAAGAATTGTGGGCAGACTGTAGTTTTTAACGGCCCTGAAGAGCTCCATAGCCTTCTCATAGGTAACATTCTGCGTGCCTGAAATCATAACAGCATCCGTCCCGCTCTCCACAACGGCTTTAATCAACCAGTCCGGGTTTTTCCTGTCAGGGTCAAGCTTGGTTATATGTCTCCACTTCCTTAACTCTTTGATTGCCTTCATGAAAATCGTGGAAAAAGATTTTCGCAGATTGAAAAGGATTTCGGTGATGTTTGTGATTGGTGAAAAAGATTACAAGAATTACGAGAGGTGTAGCACATCCATGATTTTGCAGATTCCTTTAAATGCTTCCTCCAGATATCTCTTGCCACTGTTTTTTTATCAGTATTTTAAGGTGCTGTATTCCTTTTTCTTTAAGAAATCTCTTTATTGTCTTGTCATCTGCTTCCACATCTTCACTGAATTTTAGTTTTATTAGCCTGCTTATCTCCTCATTTATGCTCTTCTCGTCTCCCTGAATAGAAACAAAGATTTCTATGCCTCTTGAGCCGAGTTCTCCTTTTATTTGGAGAGCCTTATCCTCGATCAAAGTGATAACTTCAATGACCCGCACTCCTACGCTGTCTTCCAAGTACGTTTTATCTTTATCAAAATTATCGTAGTACTCTCTATCGTAGAGAACGAGAAACTTACTATATCCTTTTCCAGCATAATATTTTATTGAATTGTAGATAGAGAGTCCCGACAACTTGACGGGCGTTTTCCTCATTTTTAAGTAAGCTAATTGTTTTAGGAAACCACAGAATCCTTCTTCCATCATATTTTTCTCCAAGAACCTGCAAAACGTCGAATTCTCTTTTCCCATTCCCGGTTAGAACTATGCAGTCTGGTTTTTGATTTGTCTCTCTGACAACATGCATAACCTCACCTCAATTGTAGAACGTTGGCCACTATTCTTGGATCTTGATTTGCGATTATTAGATCTTCAAGTTCATCCAAACTAAGTTTTTCATAAATTAAGATGTCATCCTTCATTTTTTCAAGCAGTAAAATTGTCATGTCCTCTGAATTGATGTTTTCAGCATCTTTCATATCTACGAGTTCATACAGCACGTCTATGCTATGTGTGGAGATCACAATCTGCCAGTCCTTCTTGCTTAGCCACCTGAGCAGAATTTTTATAAGGGATGGATGAGCAGAGGCTTCAAAATCATCCCATAAAATAAGCTTTGGTTTTAAAGTCTCCAAAACGAGCATGACTTTAATTGCCTTCTCAACACCATCTCCAAGATCAGAGAGCTTTATATAGAGAACACTTCCATCGGGCACTTCTTTTCGCACGCTCAGTGTTTCGGGAATCACTTCTGTAAATTTCTCGTGAATGCACTCGCTTATAGTCTTTGCTACACTTACGTTGGCCCCGAGCTTTACTGCTCGATTCCTAATTTCTTCTCGATCTATAGACTTCTCAAGATTTTTCACGAACCCAGTACTGTTAGGGATGAACAACACACAATTTTGGATTTCGTCTTTATTTATTTTTATAAGTTTCACAAATTCATCTACTCGTCCTTTGAATTTCTCCTCTTCAATGAATAAATCTGGAGACCTATCATCATAGATACCTATTCCAATACGTCTCTTGATACGTTTATTATAAATAACATAATTCAATTTTGCAATTCCTGAATATCCATATATTAATGGTCTACCACTATGAAGACTATCTCTAACAAAATTGTACTTTGTATGTGTTTTTACTACTGGTTCACCCATATTCGGATCAGGAAGAAGAGACAAAGCCTCAAGTACAGTTGATTTCCCAGAACAGTTTCTCCCAAACTAAAACTGTAAACTTTGAAAATTTTATTGGCTCTTTACAGCGTTTTATGCCTCTAAATTCTTCAATATTTAGCTGGACAATGAATACATCATTATTCATACAGATTCGTGTAAAGTTAGCCTATAAATAGTTTACAGAAGCTATGGAAAAGCATTAAAAGAGAGTCGAAGTCGAAAATCCATGAAGCTCATCGTTTGCAGCAAAGCAGATACTGCTTCGCAGAACATAAAAGAGAGACTTCTTGAAATGCTCGATGCAGAGAAGGGTAAGGCTGGAGGTTACACATTTTATGATGCAGGCAACATAGGAATAGTTGAAGTTGAAGAGAGGTTGATATATGCGGACCATCTCGACGAAAAGCTGAAAAAGTTTCTTGACTTCGATGAAATACTCTTTGCTTCAAGGCACAGAAGCAAGGATAAAAGAAAGCTCCTGTCCGTCCACGTTTCGGGGAATGTGGCAACTGCCGATTTTGGAGGAAAACCGTATTCTCTGGCAAAGCCTTCTCCACAAACCATAAAAAACTACGTTCTGGCGTTAAAGGAGAAACTGCACAGAGTACCGGATTTTATATTCAGTCTCGAAGTAACGCACCACGGCCCTTCAGAGATATCAACACCTTCAGCGTTCTACGAAATTGGTTCGACAGAGGAGGAATGGAAAGACAGGAGTGCTGCAAGAGTTGTTGCTGAAGCGATACTCGAAGCTTTGAAAAGCGAAAAAAGAGGTTGGCCTGTTGCAGTCGGTGTTGGAGGGACTCATTATGCTCCAAGGCAGACTGAATTAATCCTCAGGACCTCCTTAACCTTTGGACACAACTTCGCCAAGTATACGTTTCAGAGCCTCAACAGCGATTTTCTTACCTTGGCAATAGGGCTCAGCAAGGCAAAAATCCTGCTCATGGATGAGAAATCAGTAACCTCAGCAGTGAAAAAACTCCTTTCAGAGGTTGCTGAAATGACAGGTGTCAGGCTGATAAAATCAAAAGATGCTAAAAGAGAGTATGCTCTGAAAAATGTTTAATCACAGAAGCACTTAAGAAACTATTTCCCATGACTTTGGGAAGATTTAAAAACAACCGTTAACAGGATGAAAAACATGAAGTTCAAGGTAAAGCCAGTACCAATTAGAACAGACCGTTCATCAGTTATAATGAGTCAGGAGGAAGCACAGGAACTTGGAGTTCTCGTAGGAGACCGGGTAAAGCTTGTTTTCGGTAAAAAGTCTGTTATTGCTGATGTACAGATAGCTACGGGGCTTATTGAGAGAAACGAGGTGGGCATCGACAGAACAATAGTGGAGTATCTTGAGATTGAAGAAGGAAATGAGGTTGATATCTACCCCGTCTCCAAGCCAGCAAGTGTTGAATTCATAAGAAAAAAGATGGATGGACAGAAACTTACAAAGGACGAGATATATGCCATCGTTAAAGATACCGTTAAAAATGCCCTTAACGAGATTGAGCTTTCAGCCTTTGTTCTTTCTAACTACTTCTATGGAATGGATCCTGATGAAATAGAGTGGACTACAAGGGCAATGATTGAAACAGGAGAAAGACTGAGCTTTGAAAGGGGGATAGTTGTTGATAAGCATAGCATTGGGGGCGTTCCGGGCAACAAAATCTCACTTATAGTTGTTCCAATTATAGCTGCAAGTGGTCTGCTTATTCCAAAAACTGCAAGCAGAGCCATAACATCTGCAAGTGGCACCGCAGATACGATGGAGACACTTGCAGATGTGAACCTGAGCGTTGATGAGATAAAAGAGATCACCGAAAGAGTCGGTGGTGTTATAGCATGGGGAGGAGCAACCAATATAGCACCAGCGGATGATAAAATAATCAGGGTTGAATACCCTCTTGCCATAGACCCGAAGCCCCAGTTGCTTGCAAGTGTCATGGCAAAAAAGGGGGCGATAGGGGCAAAGTATGTGGTTATTGACATACCTGTTGGAGCTGGCTCGAAAGTGGCAACTGTGGAGAAGGGAAGAGAGCTTGCAAACGATTTTGTTGAGCTTGGCAGAAGACTTGGCCTCAACATTACGTGTACGCTGACCTACGGTGGTCAGCCTGTTGGCAGAACGATTGGCCCGGCTCTTGAGGCTCAGGAAGCACTCAAAGCCCTTGAAAATGCTAAACCACCAAAAAGCCTTGTTGAAAAAGCTCTCGGAGTTGCTGGAACGCTGCTTGAAATGACGGGCGTAACAACGAATGGAGTTGAACATGCGAAAAAAGTCCTTGAGTCAGGAAAAGCTCTCGAAAAATTTAAAGAGATAGTTGAGGCACAGGGGGGAAATCCAGATATATCTTCCACTAACGTTCCGGTTGGGGATAAAACATATCAGGTTAAATCCCCTATTGATGGAGCTATCGCCCAGATTAACAACAAAAGGCTTGTAAAGGTGGCAAGAGCCGCAGGAGCACCAAAAGATAAGGGTGCGGGAATTATGCTCTACAAGAAGGGTGGCCAGCACGTAAAGGTGGGAGATATCCTCTTTGAAATTTACGCTGAAAAAGAGTGGAAGCTCAGCCAGGCAATAGAGCTTGCTACAAGGGAGCCGCCGATAGTTGTTTCTGGAATGATACTTGAAAGATATCCATCTTACAGGTTCATCTGATATTTCCGCAGGGAGGTGTTATGTTGCAGGTTCACGACGGTTTGCAGGATGTGCTTGCATGCAAGTCCGGTATATGTAGAATTGAGATGGTGGATGGCAGGGCCATACTTGAATACCGGGGTTATGACGTCCACGACCTCGCAAGAAATTCAAGCTTTGAAGAGGTAGCATACCTGCTTCTCTTCGGAGAACTTCCATCAAAAAGTGAACTTGAGGCTTTTGTTGAAGAACTCAAAGAGCTTCGTGAGTTACCCCCTCAGATCATAGGATTGCTGACACATCTTCCCCCATTTTCTCATCCAATGGTTGTCCTCAGAACTGCGATATCTTACCTCGGCACAATGGATCGGTATATACACCACAAGAGCCACGAGAAGAGTTTACAGAAGGCGAAAAGCCTTATTGCAAAGTTCCCGACGATAGTTGCGCATTTTCATAGAATAAGAACGGGTCAGAATCTCATTCATCCAAGTGATGAGCTGAATCATGCAGCCAATTTCCTCTACATGCTCCACGGTGCTGAACCGACAAAAACCGAGGCAAAAGCTCTTGACTTGGACCTTATTCTGCATGCGGATCATGAACTCAATGCTTCAACATTTGCAGCAAGAATAGCCGCCTCTACGCTTGCGGATATATATGCGTGCGTTGTAGCAGCAACCGGAACACTGATGGGGCCACTGCATGGTGGAGCTGCGCAGAGAGTGATGGAGATGTTAAGAGAGATAGCAGTACCGTGGAGGGCTGAAGAATACATCAGGATGAAGCTTGAAAGTGGAGAGCGCATAATGGGTTTCGGCCACAGGGTTTACAGAGGAGTGATGGATCCGAGAACCGTGGAGCTAAAAGCCTTGGCTGAAAAGCTTGCAAAAGAGAAAGAGGAGAAGTGGTTTGAAATAAGCAAAGCCGTGGAGGAGGCTGTCTACAAATACAAGGGATTGCTTCCGAATGTTGATTTCTATGCTGCAAGTGTTTATGCAAATCTTGAAATCCCAGATGATCTGTTCATAAACATATTTGCTCTCGGCAGGATAGCTGGATGGACTGCTCACATAATCGAGCAGTACGAGACTAACAAGCTTATAAGACCGAGGGCTCTTTATATTGGAGAAACTGGAAGGAAATGCGTACCAGTTGATCGCCGGTGATAGCATGTTATCTCAGCGATTACAGAGGCTACCGCCCTATTTATTTGCAGAGATAGATGCAATGAAAAGGCAGAAGCTCACAGAGGGCGTAAACGTAATAGACTTCGGTGTTGGTGATCCTGACCTTCCTACACCAAAGCACGTTGTTGAAGCGATGAGAAGAGCTGTTGAAAAAGAGGAAAACCAGAAGTACCCGAGCTATGAAGGTATGCCCTCATTCAGACAGGCTGTAGCGGAGTTCTATAAAAGAAGAAAGGGCTTGAAGGTTGACGCAGAAAGGGAGATAATTGCTCTGATTGGCTCGAAAGAAGGAATTGCTCACCTTCCTCTTGCCTATATAGATAGTGGTGATTTCGTGCTGTGTCCGGATCCAGGTTACCCCGTCTATTCTTCCTCCACAATTCTCGCTGATGGAAGGCCTTACTTCATTCCGCTGAAGAAGGAGAATAACTTCCTGCCAGACCTTGAGTCAGTTCCAGACGATGTTGCAAGAAGAGCCAAGATACTGTTTCTGAACTATCCGAATAATCCGACTGCAAGTGTTGCGGAGAGAGAATTTATAAGAGAGGCTGTGGACTTCTGCAGGGATAAAGGCATAATACTCGCCCACGATGCTGCTTACAGTGAGATTACATTTGATTATCATGCAAGGAGCTTTCTCGAGTTCGGGCATGAGGGTGTTATAGAGTTCAACTCTTTATCCAAGACCTACAACATGACTGGATGGCGAATAGGTTTTGCTGTCGGAGATGCAGATGTGCTCTCCGGTCTTCTTGAGGTTAAGACCCACGTGGACAGTGGAGTGTTTCAGGCCGTGCAGGAGGCTGCTATTGCTGCACTTACAGGGAGCGACGAGGTCATAGATGAGAATAACAGAGTGTACAGGGCGAGGAGAGACACTCTTCTTAAAGGTCTTGAAGAGGCTGGATTGCGAGCAGAAAAGCCAAAGGCAACATTTTATGTATGGTGTGAAGTACCGGAAAACTGTACAAGTATGGAGTTCACGAAGAAGCTGTTAAACGAGGCAGGGATTCTCGTTACACCGGGTGTAGGATTTGGAAAGTACGGAGAGGGTTTTGTCAGGTTCGCATTAACCAGAGATGTGAGTATTATCGAGGAAGCTGTGGAGAGGTTGAAAGCTGTAAGCTGGTGATCGGATGTTCAAAACTGTTAATGGCATTCTGCACATTGAAAATGTAAATGCTGTGGAGATCGCTGAAAAGCTGGGAACCCCACTCTATATAACATCCAAGAGTAAATTGGAGGAAAACCTGAAAACTTATGAAAAGGCATTTCCAGATGCGGGATTACTCTATGCTGTAAAGGCAAACAATAACGTCTCTCTAATGAAGATTATCTCAAAACACGGCTTTGGAGCTGACGTTTTCAGTGATGGAGAACTATATCTTGCACTTCTTGCCGGATTTAAGCCAGAAAGCATTCTGTTCAATGGAAATTCAAAGAGTGAGAGAGAGATAAGAATGGGTGTAAGGGCTGGTACGTATTTCAGCGTAGATAGCATTGATGAACTCCACACTCTTTCTGAAATTGCTGTTGAAGAAGGAGCTGAAGTAAAAATTGCCTTCAGAGTAAATCCAGACATTTCAGCCGAAACTCACCCCAAAATAGCCACTGGCCTGAAGACGTCGAAGTTCGGCATTCCCCGGGAGCATGTAAGTGATGCGTACACGCTTGCACTCGAACTGCCAAATATAGTTCCTGCAGGCATTCACTGCCACATAGGCAGCCAGATAACTGATTTGTCGCCCTTCATCGAAGCTCTGAACAGACTTTTTGATATTGCCGGGCTTCTGGAGGAGATGAGTATAGATATTGAATTCCTCGACATGGGTGGTGGCTTGGGAATAGACTATGAGGGCAGGGGAGTTCCAACTCCAGAAGATCTTGCGGAGAGAATAATGCCCGTTTTCAGAGAGAGAAGCTCGGAACTCAGCTCAAAACCAGAACTCTGGCTCGAGCCGGGAAGGAGTATAGTTGGCAACACGACAGTACTTCTAACAAAAGTAAACGCTGTTAAAAGAGCGTACAAAAACTTCGCTGCGGTTGATGCGGGTTTCAACCTTCTATTAAGACCGGTCATGTACGGTGCATACCACAGGGTTGCTGTAGCAAACAAGATGGAAAGCGAACCTGAAGAGACGTATACAGTTGTCGGTCCGGTGTGCGAGAGCGGAGACGTGATTGCAGAGGACAGGAAGCTGCCAAGAGTTGAGAAAGGGGATTTGCTGGCCATTTTTGATACTGGAGCGTACGGCTTCGCCATGAGCAGCCAGTACAATGGAAGATTGCGATGTGCGGAGGTGCTTGTTGATGGAGACAGGTATCACATAATCAGAGAGGCAGAGAGCTACTCGGATCTTGCAGGAAAACAACTCGTTCCAGAGATGTTATTTAGCGATGGATTCTGATTTGTTGTCTAATTATCATTAAAGATTATATAAAAAAGAACGAGAATATTACGGCAAAAACACCGGTCAGAAATATACCATCAAACGTGCCCGCTCCACCAATGCTCACAACTCCACTGCCTATCTTTTCAATATCCCTCAGATGGAGGATGTCTGCCCCAAAAAGGGCGGAAAGCACTCCTGCAGAAAAGGCCAGCTTTGGAAGAAGGTTGAGTTGCTGCCCAAAAGCTGTCAGAAAGACATAGCTGCTGAAAGCAGCCACAAATGAGGGTAAAAATGTCGGAACTGCAATACCAAGCCCTTTAACAGGTATGGCAAACCTGTAGATTACTGCAGTGCAAACGGCGAATGTAAAAAGCCAGGTATATACAGGGAGTGCTGGTATCAGCCTGAGTGCGAGGATTGAGGGAATTATACACCCCCCAACATTAACCGCTATTTTTATCCTTCTGACATTCCTTATTGTGTAAATAAAGCCAAAGAAATTGTAACTCCTTTCAACAGGCCTGCCCTGCTTCTCGTATAAAGGAATGTTTATCAGACTTCCAATAACTATCAGCGCAAAGACTGTGATTGCCTCGTTATAATCGAGTCCAAAAACAATCTGAAAAACGTTGGACGTTGCAAAAATGAAAATGAACACAAAAAACGGCAGAACTATAAGAAGCAGAAAGAACGGAAGTAAAAGAGGAGGAAATAAGTAATCCCTCATACTTTTCTCAGCATTCTGCTGTCAATGACTATGTAATCTGCTATGGATTTCACCGCTTCAAACGGAATTACATAAAATCCATTCTGTCTTTCAAGTGCCGGAATGTTACTCTGAGGTCTCACAAGAATTTCAAGAAGTGTACCTGTTTTCAGATCAACAGTTATGTTGTACACCGTTCCAACAACCGTCCCATCTGAAAGCAACACTGTTTTCTTTGCTAACGACCTTGCGAATATCATGTAACCACCGCATCAAAAATTAACGGCAACATATATAAAATTTTGGGATTAGCCGTATCCAACAAAGGTCTTTGCTGCCACTTTTGGCCTCTCCTGCTTCGATTTCTCCTCGAACCTCTCATAGAAGCTTAGCATTGATTCCGTTATGCTTGGCCTGATCTTTTTGAGTGTTTCAAGGAAGTGCCTCATTTCAACCTTCTCGTTATCGAGGTTCTCTCGAAGTGCAAGCATAACAGCTTCCCTGCAAACAGCTTCGATATCCGCCCCTACGTAACCCTCTGTTAGCTCAGCAAGTTCTGCCAGGTCAACATTGCTGGTTGGCATGTTCCTGGTGTGGATTCTGAATATAGCAAGCCTGCTCTTCTTGCCAGGTGGCCTGACGTAAACAAGTCTGTCGAATCTACCCGGACGGAGTAATGCCGGGTCAAGGATATCGGGGCGGTTCGTCGCTCCTATTACAATAACGCCTTCGAGCTCCTCAAGCCCATCCATTTCTGTCAGTAGCTGGTTAACAACTCTTTCCGCAGCTCTTGTTCCCTCGTCCACCCCTCTCATCGGCGCTATCGCATCTATCTCGTCAAAGAATATTATACAGGGCGCCACCTGTCTGGCCTTTCTGAAGATTTTTCTAACTGCTTTCTCACTCTCTCCAAGCCACTTTGACAACAACTCACTTCCCTTAACACTGATAAAGTTGGCCTTGGTTTCGTTTGCGACCGCCTTGGCTATCAGCGTTTTGCCAGTTCCGGGCGGGCCGTACAGCAGTACACCTTTCGGTGGCTTTATTCCAAAGCGCCTAAACTTCTCGGGATACCTGATTGGCCACTCAACTGCTTCCATTATCTCCCTCTTGACGTCCTCAAGCCCGCCAACATCATTCCAGGTAACTTTTGGAAGCTCAACAAGAACTTCACGCATTGCTGAAGGTTCTACACCCTTCAGCGCCTCCTTGAAGTCATCTATGGTAACCTTTATGGATTCGAGAAGTTCAGCCGGAATCTCCTCGCTGGTGAGATCTATCTGCGGGAGATATCTCCGCAAGGCTTTCATCGCCGCCTCCTTGCATAAGGCTTCGATATCTGCTCCCACGAAACCATGAGTCTGATCGGCCACAACTCTCAGCATTACTTTTAGAATTTCTCTCTCCAGCTCAGGCAGAACCTCAGAAGGCAACATCTTTTCAATCATCTGCCTTATCTCTTCTTTGTTCTCAGCCCTGCTAATTTCTTCTATTGCTATATTGATCAGCTCAGAGTCTCCTCCATCCTCTTCAAGCATCCTTCTGAGTTTTTCAAGAGCTGGAAGCACAAACTCTCTGCTGTAGTCAGGTTCAAGAGGCATGTTTCTGGTGTGAATCTGCAGTATCTCGAACCTGCCCTCTCTGTCGGGAACACCTATTTCAATCTCCCTGTCAAATCTACCCGGGCGGCGTAAGGCAGGATCGACTGCATCTATTCTATTTGTAGCTCCTATAACTATAACTTGCCCCCTTTCCTCCAGTCCGTCCATTAGAGTAAGTAACTGGGCAACAACACGCCTCTCAACTTCTCCTGTAACTTCCTCCCTCTTTGGAGCAATTGAGTCTATTTCGTCTATGAATATTATTGAAGGAGCGTTCTCCTTTGCCTCCTCAAATATCTCCCTCA
>JARQZL010000039.1 GCA_029984855.1 Archaeoglobales archaeon
GATAGCAAAATCGATAAAGCTGCCAGAAAGTGAAGTGGAGGAAAGAATAAGGAAAGAACTGGCTGTGAGGCTGTACGAGAAAGGTTTACTCGGATTTGGAAAGGCAAGGGAACTTGCAGGAATGGCGAGGTGGGAGTTCCACGAGCTGCTGGCAAAGGAGAAGGCTGTAAGGAGATACGATCTTGAAGAACTCGAAAAAGATGAAGTCAAATCCCTCAAGAACATCCTGAAAAAGGCCGAAGCAATAAGGCTTGGAATTGCTGAACCTAAGGAGCTTGAGAAAGTTGCCGTCGATGCGATAACAAAGTTCGGCCTTAAGAACCTCAGTGAAGAAGTTGCCGAAATACTCCACGACTGCATCGACTTTGCCGAACAGCCATTCATAGGAGGCCTGAAGGATATGGAGAATAGGGCAAGAGAGGTGCTGGCGAAAAAGCTGTGATGTTATAGTTCGAAACATAAATGGAGATTGAAAGGTGTCCACAGGAACCTGCCACCATGCTCCAGTCCAACATCCAGAAACAGCTGCAGGCAGAACGTTGGGCTCTTCATACTTTTCGAACAATCCGAGCCAGCCAATAACCTTCATCTTGAAAAGAGTCAGACTTATCTTTTTTGCAGACCTCTCATCTCACATATAACTCCGGGAAGTCTTCTCGCTCCTTGTATAGCAACACGCACGTCTTACGTTCTCCTGATAGGCAAGCACTGAAGTACTCGCAGTCCTCGCAAATGCACACATTTCCACTCATCTACTTACTAAGGCAGTAGAAGAGGCCATCAGATTGTGGATTCAGAAAAATAGGAGGGGGAGGTAAAACTAAAACTAAACAGCCTTTTATTTGACATCTAAAGACTCTGACAGGCAAACTTCGCATAAAAAAGCCACTTTTGGTTGGAAGCAAAAACTACTTGACTCTCAAAACTGTACACCAAAGTAAAAAGATTGTTAATTATGGTGTATCAAAATGAGAATAAAAATGCTTAATGGCTTAATGAGTTAGAAAAAGGATATCGTCGGTGTTATTGGCTTAATTGCCAAGATTGCCGGGTGGGAAGTCATTAGACTGTTCACGATGAATTAAACCAGGATTATTGGAGTTTTGAAGTTAGCAGGGATATCTGGGGAAGGTAATTAAAAAACTGTCACGACCGAGGTATTGGTTATCTCACGCTAATTGTAAGCCCTTCACAGTATTCATCGTCCACGGCAGTGCTATAAAACTGGTGGCTCAAACTTTATATGCCACAGTAATCAGGATTGTGGACATCATAATTCCCAGAACCGAGGTGCACGAAATAGAAAAGAAGGGATGGATACTCCTCTACGGAAGAAGGAAAGTCGGTAAGACCTTTCTCGTAAGGAATTTCACTGAGTACACCATTACTTCTTCGTTGAAAGAGCCGGGCCGATTTTGATGGAGAGCGATGGCTTTAACTCTATTGACTATGAATCCTTTAAGACCCTGATCTACGAGCTATTGAAAAATGAGGACTACACCATAGTGGTGGATGAATTCCAGCGTTTGCCTGATGATTTCGCTGACATGCTCCACTTTGCAAAGGAGAAAAAAGCAAAACTGATTCTGCTTGGCTCAAGCATGAGGACTGTAAAGAACATCTTCTCGGCTCGAAGCCCCCTTCTTGGCCTTGTAAAGCCGGTAAGGCTTGGTCTGGTAAAACCTTCGGACGTGCTGAAGGTTTTTAGCAATGTTGAAGAGTTTGTGTTTCTGAGAGACCCATGGCTGGCTCAGTTCTACGATGGAAATACGAGGGATGCTGTAAAGGCCGGACTTGCAAGTGTCAGAGGACTGGTTGGTGAGATCTTTCTCGAAGAAGACAGAGAATTGACTGAAAGGTATGAGGGGATATTAAGAGCTCTTGCAGTGGGAAACGTATTTCCAAAGGATGTTGCAAGTTTTCTTGGTAAAACCTCAAGCGATGTCAAGTCTTTTCTTTCAAATCTTATCGAGATGGGAATTGTGAAGAGAGTGAAGGTATTCGGAAAGAAGAGGTGGGCTGTACAGAATATCCTCTCCTGTCATCGACCTGTTCTATCATCTGGATACAAAATACGGGATATCCGAGCTTGACTTTGACAGTGAAACGTTTGAAAGGGTTTATGCTGACAAGTTGCCAAAATACTTTGAAGACTTTGTAAGAGAGGCTTTGGCAGAGAAATACGTGGGGAAGAAGAGGTTATGCTATCTCCCGAGGTTGATGCGGTGATAACTGCCAGAGGAAGAGCTGTATGCTGCGCAGAGATAAAGATGAGGGCAGAGAAGAGGGACATGAAGGTGCTGGAGTCTCATCTGGATTGTGACAGGTTTGTTGTTGATGCTCGTGGTGTTAAACGTTTGTTTCGCTGATAATGCTACTTTGATCTTAATCTGCTCGGCAGACATTTGCGGTTCGAACATTATACCATCCTGAAATTGCCAGACGGCCCGAAAATATGCGGGGGGCGGGATTTGAACCCGCGGACCCCTTCGGGACAGGGTTTCTTACTTGCAGTCTTAAGCCCTGCGCCTTTTCCTATCTCGGCAACCCCCGCTTGCTCTCTGTGTTTTCCAGAGTCCCTGTGGCTTCTCTGAAACCCCTATCACAGATGCGTTATGCTACAGAGTTTATTAAAATTTTGATGAGCTTAAATCAACCTCCCGAGTCTAATATCCAAACCCGTCGGAGGTTATCTCATAGATGGCCGCCTTGACTCTTCCTCTGTTGAAAAGATGGTTTTTGGCCTCGACTATCACCTTACAGTAAGGTGGGCAGTCATCAACAGCAATCCCGAATTTTGTGCAGAAGTCTCTGTTAGAGCACTCTATAACTTTCAACACCTTGCTCCTGACATCAGCAGCAACTGTTGCCTTTGTTCTCGGAAGATTGACGACAATGTATCTGATACCATCGGCCATAGTCTTAGCCATACACACGGAATTTAAATTTTGCTTAATGGTTATAGTTATAATGCAATGATAATGAAGAGGTACCGTAACTCTAAAATACGAAAGTGTAAACGCCATATAATGGCTTTTGGGTTCATAGAGCGGCAGACGAAGAATTTTATAAACATAGATCCTCTACAGACTGGAGGCAGGCTGAGTGAGGATGCGAAAAAAGCCCTTCTTGAGTGGGGAGATGGCTACAGCGTCTGCGATTTCTGCACTGGCAGGCTGGAGGAGATAAAAAAACCACCTATATACGACTTCGTAAACGATGCACTGCCGGAGTTTCTCGGCTGTGATGTTGCAAGGATAACCAACGGGGCAAGAGAGGCGAAGTTTGCTGTGATGCATGCTCTCAGCAAGCGGGATGGATGGATTGTAATCGACAGCAACGCTCACTACACGAGCTATGTTGCTGCCGAAAGGGCAGGATTGAACGTAGCAGAAGTTCCGAATACAGGTCATCCGGAGTTCAGAGTTGAGCCCGGGAAGTACGCAGATGTGATTGAAGAAACCAGGAGGAAGGGAGAAGTTACCCTGGCAGTTCTAACGTATCCGGACGGTAACTACGGAAACCTGCCTGATGCTGAGAATATAGCAAAGATTTGCCATGATTATGATGTTCCACTGCTCCTGAACTGTGCCTACGCTGTGGGAAGGATGCCCGTGAAGATGAAAGAAATAGGAGCAGATTTTATAGTCGGGAGCGGACACAAGTCAATGGCATCTGCCGGCCCTATTGGAGTTCTCGGATTCAGAGAAGAGTACGCTGAACAGCTTTTGAAGAAGTCAGGGAAGTACAGGGCAAAGGAGATTGAATTCCTTGGCTGCACGGCAAGAGGTGTTACCATAATGACACTGATAGCCTCTTTTCCCCATGTGGTTGAAAGAATAAAGCAGTGGAATGAGGAGGTCAAAAAAGCCAGATGGTTTGCGAGAAGAATGGGGGAACTGGGCATTGAACAACTTGGTGATAGGCCTCACAACCACGATCTGATGTTCTTTGAGTCCGAAAGGCTGTATAAAATCTCAAAGAGAGTGAAGAAGGGAAGGTACTTCCTGTACAGGGAGCTGAAAAAGAGGAAGATTCACGGAATTAAACCGGGGCTGACAAAACACTTCAAGCTCTCAACATATATGCTCTCAAAAGATGAGCTCGAAATTGTCATCGATGCCTTTGATGAAATTCTGAGGAGGCACAGTTCATAGAAAAAGTTGGAGTTAGGCCGACAGCTTCCGCGCTTCCCGTGCCCTCTCGGAACACAGTACAACGCGGAACGAAGCAGGGCTTAACTTCCGGGTTCAGGATGAGTCCGGGTGTTTCCCCTGCTTCTATGGCCGTCGGCGGAAAAAAGCCTTCAGTGCTGTATTTAAACATTTTGTTTGAACGGAAATTTTGAGAAAGTTTTTTTATTACTCGTCAGAATGCCCGTGTACCAAGAAAGCTGATAACTCACGCTGGCAGTATGCCGGAAGTATATAAAAGACCTGAGAAACCAATGGATTCGTATGGCATGATCCAGACATCAACAGCCCAGATACTTAAAGAAACTACAGTACATTCTGATCTGTACAATCATGGAATAAAAGTCCTGTACGACGGCGGGATAATAATTTTCTGATAGTCCTTGGATAATTATGAATAATGCTGCAAGAGAAAGTAACTTGAACACAAGACAATTCGCTTAACGACCCGCTAAAAATTCAAACTGCAGAATCGCGGAATTAAGGATAAGGAAATATCTTTTCTACTCGTGACAGGTACTTTCGCACACTCGACAACATTTAAGTTCACAGATGCAGATGCACTGTCATGGATGCAAAGCCCATAGGACTTGTTAAGGGGCCTGCTGAAACCCACCACGAGTTCCGGTTCGTTACTCCTGACAAAATCCGCCTGAAAAGTGGGGAATTCATCTACTATTTTCTGGATGGGAAAAAAGTGATATGCAGAGTGACAAAGCGCTCACCGCTCAGGCTTTTTCCTGATGCCTTTCTCTCGAAACCTGATATTCTGCCAGAAAAGATAATTCGGGCTCTTGGAATGCGGAGGGAATTTGAACTTTTCGAAATTAAAGCCTGCATACTGGGGTACTACGATGAAAACCTCGGTTTTACAAATCCCCGAATCCCGCCACAACCTGGCCAGCCTGTATACATTGCAGAGGAGGACGTTATACAGGATGCTCTGATGAAGAAAAGAGCTGGTGAAGCTGGCTCGATTCATATTGGCTACCTCCTCAACAGAGATGAAGATGTTCCCGTTGTTCTGGATACGGCTCTGGTTACGAGTGAGCACATGTGCATTCTCGCATCCACAGGGAGCGGGAAGAGCTATCTTGCAGGTGTTGTTGCCGAAGAACTCCTCAGGCCTTACAACTGTGCTGCATTGCTTGTTCTTGACCCGCACAGTGAATATGCAACACTCAAAGAGGTCGAAGGACTGAAAGAATTTGTGGATGGAGATTACAGACCCTATGTAAGGGTTTTCGGCAAAGATGAGATTAAAATCCGTCTTAGCGAGCTTGAATACGATGAACTCATCAACCTGTTACCCGGCTTAACGGACAAAATGGAGGCTCTGCTGAAGAAAGCATATGACAGCCTCGCCGGGACAAAATTCACGTCCGATGAGCTGATCTCGAAAATTGCAGAGGTTTCAGGAGATCCAAAGGATGTAACGGTAAAGGCTTTGAGCTGGAGAATACGGAGGTATGTCCAGAGCGTGGAGATTATAGACGACTACATCCACATGGAGCTCAAAGACATCCTCAGGCCTGGACAGGCCAGCATTCTGCAGCTTTCTGAATTGAGCGATATAGAGCAGCAAATTCTTGTCTCTGTCATGCTAAACAGAGCTCTCAACGCAAGAATAAATGCAGAAAAAGGCCTGACAGGAGAGAGGCTTGAGTACCCCATCTTTGCCATTATTGAGGAGGCCCACCGCTTTGCTTCACGCGATTCAAAGAGTTACAGCGTTTTGAGAACGATTCTGTCTGAGGGAAGAAAGTTCGGGGTTGGTGTCTGTCTCATAAGCCAGCGCCCATCCAAAATCGATTCAGACATCCTGAGCCAGTGCATGACCCAGGTGATAATGCGCATTGTTAATCCGGCAGATCAGGAGAATATTAAAAGCAGTGTGGAGAGCATTGGCAGGGAACTGATAGAGGAGCTTTCCGGTCTGACAAAAGGGCAGGCTCTGGTTGCAGGTGTTGCAGTAAACTCCCCTGTGCTTGTAAGAGTCAGAAAAAGGTTTACCACCCATGGAGGAATGAGCAAAAACGCTCCTGAAGAGTGGCAAAAATGGCTCAGTTTACAGGGGAAGGAGGAGATTGGTATAAAACAAAAACAGAAAAGGCTCTTCTGGGATGAGTAGCCCTAAAAATCTCAACCTAAAAATCTCAATGCAACAGTAAAGGGGCACTGAAGCCATCAGATGGATAGATAAGTGTGTTCGGTGACTATGTTTCGTTCTGAAGTGCAGGTTATCTAAAGATTTCCTCAAAAGCAAGCAGAAACTTCCACTGTTCCTCGATTTTACTCTTTATCTCTTCCACATCCTCTTCGCTTAACCCTTTAAATCTTCCCTGAGTCTTAATGTACTCTTCCAGCGGAACTCTCTTGGATCCGTCTTTATAGGGCTTGCTTGGTGAGGTAATCCTGAATCTGCCACTGTACTCCCATAAAATCCATGCTCCTGTCTTTACTGCAAGCCTCGCAATTTCAACAGTTTTTGAGCTGTCGAACCGCCATCCTGGCGGGCAGGGGCTGTGAAGGTGTATGAACCGGAATCCATCTATTTCCGAAGCTCTTTTGAGTTTGTTTATGAAGTCGGGTAAGTATCCCACACTTGCAGTTGCAGCATAAGGAATGCGATGCATGAGCATGATTGCAGCAAGATCCTTTTTTTCCTCACTCTTCCCTCCTGGCGAAGTTGTTGTTCTTGCCTTCCAGGAGGTTGTACTGCTGGACTGTATGCCTGTGTTCATGTACGCCTCGTTGTCACTCACGACCACTATGATATCTTCGTTTCTCACTGCAGCCCCGCTCAGCGTGGCAAAGCCTATGTCTGCTGCACCGTCTCCCATCCACACCACGATGCTTGCTTCAACACCTTCTTTCCTGTAGGATGCTGCCAGACCGGATGCCACTGCAGCAGCCGAGGCAAAGGGAACATGGAGGACGGGCACGTTAAATGCCGCTTTTGGATGAATTCCAGCGATGATTGTTGTGCATCCAGCGGGTATGATGAGAACAGGGTTCTCAAGAACACTTAATGCTTTGAGTCCGATAGCATGTGGACAGCCCTGACATGAAGGATTTCCGGGCAGAAGACTGCTTCTTCTCGGCAATTCGTCGATCTTCATAGAAACATCTCCTCCGGCCACCATTCAATCTTCCTGAGTTTTTTATCTGCAAACTTCCTGAACATCATCTTGAAATCGTCTACACCCACGTCCACGCCTCCTATTCCTGCAATGACATTTGTGATGTCTCCAATGGCTGAGGAGACTTCTATACCGAGGATGCCCATATGTCCCATGGAGAAATCTCTATCCACGACAAGGACTTCCTTTTCTTCAAGCAGCTTCCTCAGTTCTTTCTGAGGGAAAGGGCGGAAATATCTCAGCCTGAGCATGCCCACCCTGAGCTTCTCCTTCCTCAGCATGTCTATAGCGTCCTTTGCATCCCCGCTCCATGCTCCGGTCATCACAACTGCGTAATCTGCATCTTCAAGCCTGTATTCTTCTACAAGTCCACCGTATCTCCTGCCAAAACTCTTGCCAAACTCTTCATCGACTCTATTTACCAGTTCCTTAGCTTTCTCCATTTCTCTGGCCATATTACATCTCAGTTTTGCTGTATACTCGTTTGGCCCGATGCACCCGACCGTTACCGGATCTTCTGGCTCAATTCTATAGGGTTGCCTTCTTTCCGGAAGCCAGGCATCGACATCCTGCTGAGATGGCAGGTCAACAACTTCAGCAGTATGGCTGAGCTGAAAGGCATCCATCCCGACAGTAAATGGAAGTCCCGCCTCCTCGCTTATTCTGAAGCCCTGAACAGTCAGATCAAATGCCTCCTGCACATTCTCAGCCATTGAGATGATCCATCCACTATCCCGCATCGTGAGCAGATCTGTGTGATCCGTGTGAATGTTCCAGGGTGGGCCTATCGTTCGGGTTACCACAGCCATAACCAGCGGAACTCTTGCGTTTGCAACCCACCATACCATTTCATACATATACAGCAGTCCGTGACTCGAAGTTGCAGTAAACGAGCGAAGTCCTGCCACAGCGCTCCCATAGACGGCTGCAAGAGCTGAATGCTCAGATTCGACCCTTATGAATTCTGCATCGATTTCTTTTTTCTCCACCATCTCTGCAAGTTTCTCAACTATTGTCGTCTGGGGGGTTATCGGATAGGCTGCAATAACCCTTGCCCTCGAGAGTTTTACAGCTTCTGCTACAGCATAGTTCCCCGTCAGTAGAGTTCTCATTCTTCTTCCTCCACCATCTCTATGGCATCCTCCGGGCAGATACTGGCACAAATCCCGCAGCCCTTACAGTATTCATAATGGAAAAGGATGAAACGGTGGTAATGGACCTCTATCACATCTTCAGGGCAGTAAAAACAGCAGAGCAGACAGCGAATGCATCTCTCTACATGGTAGACTGGTCTGAAGCTCCTCCACAGCCCTGTCTGCCCAGCAGAACCTTTTGAAGGCTTTGCAATAAGATATTCAGAATGTTTCACAAAGTCTCACCTCTCGATAAGCAATTTCTGCGGCTTTCGCATTTACTTCGGCAAGTTTCCCAGAAAACGTCTGTTTTATAGCATTTACCACAGAATCTATAGACAGGTTGAGCGATCTGGCCATCGCTCCGGTCATCGCCGTGTTTACAATCGGCCAGCCTGCAGCCACAAGGTTCAGGTTTAATGCAATTCCGGCGGCATCAATACAGTAACACTTCACGCCAGTTTTATTTTTTATATCTTCATTTTTTGTATTCAAAATAATTTGCCTGTTATCCCGGAGCAGCTCGTTTACGTCAACTATTCTGAGAATTTTTTCAGCAAACACGGCCAGTAAATCTGCTTTTTTTATAGAGGAATGTCTTCTTATCGGTTTATCAGAAAGCCTCAGATAACTCCTGACGAGAGAGCCCCTTCTTTCAGCTCCAAAGTGCGGGATTGCCTGAGCATACTTTCCTCCGCTCACAGCCGCAAGTGCAAGGATTCTTGCAGCCGTTACACCCCCCTGGCCACCAAAACTGAGTATCATCGTCTCAGTCAGCAAGCTTACCACCTTTCTGCTCTCTGAGAGATTGAAGTTTTAAAGATTTCCCGTACAATTCTGAGGGATTGTAATTCACTTTCGCACCACTGCCAAATTGTAAATACACCGTACGCAAATACATTCAAACATTGAACGCCAAATGCATCCAAACGCTGATGCCGATAATCTGCTAACCGGTGCATCCAGTGCATCTACTAAAAATATCTAATTCCATGGTGGTTTTAATAACGTGACGGCTCTGGATGGCATGTGTATGTGGCCGGTAGAAAGGTGATGCGAAATGAAGCTGACGAGGACGGCTGAAGTTGTACTCAAAAAGCGCTATCTTCTGAGAGATGAGAAGGGAAATACCATTGAAACGCCAGAACAGATGCTCTGGAGAGTTGCAAATGCAATAGCACGCCCCGAGGAGAATTATGGAGGAGATGTGAAAAAGACCGCTAAACAGTTTTTTGAGATAATGGATGACCAGCTCTTCCTTCCTAACTCGCCAACCCTCATGAACGCTGGGAGCGATCTCAACCAGCTCTCAGCCTGTTTTGTTATACCCGTCGAGGATTCAATAAATGGCATTTTCAAAGCCCTGTGGGACATGGCAAGAGTTCAGAAGAGTGGAGGTGGTACGGGTTTTGCGTTCTCACGGCTGAGACCGAGGGGAGATATAGTAAAATCGACAATGGGAGTTGCAAGCGGGCCAGTTTCATTCATGAAGATATTCGATGCAGCAACCGAGCAAATAAAGCAGGGCGGCAAAAGGCGTGGGGCGAATATGGGTGTCCTTAACGTTCACCATCCAGATGTTGAGGAATTCATCACCGCAAAGTGGGAAGAAGGTGTTTTGAGGAATTTCAACATCAGCGTTGCCGTAACAGACGCTTTTATGGAGGCTTTGAAGAAAGATGCTGAGTACGAGCAGATAAATCCAAGAACCGGAGAGGTTGTAAGAAAAGTTCCTGCGAGAAAGATCTTTAATCTCATGATCGAGGGAGCATGGCGCAATGGTGAGCCGGGAGTTGTGTTTATAGATACAATAAACAGATATCATACCACGCCCCATGTGGGAACAATTGAAGCAACAAATCCTTGCATTACGGCCGATACTTGGATAATGACTTCTGAGGGGGCAAGACAGGTTAAAGACCTTATTGGAAAGAACTTTACAGCAGTTGTAAATGGAGAGGCCTGGAAGAGCGACGAGAGGGGTTTCTTCTGCACAGGTATTAGAAAAGTTTACAGAGTTAAAACAAGGGAGGGCTTCGAGCTACGCCTGACAGAAGAACATCCTGTCCTTAAAGTAAGGAGAATGAGTGGCTACAGGATGGAGAAGGAGTGGGTCAGAGCTGGGATGCTGAAATCGGGAGATAAGGTTGTCATAAATGACCACAGAACCTTTGGAGGATGGAACGGTAAATACAATGAAGATGAGGGCTATCTGATAGGTCTTCTGCTGGGCAATAACCTAAGGACAGGTAAAAGTGTTACATCGTCCCGGCCAGTCAGAAGTACTGCAAATGGCTGCGTATTAATGCATCACAGGGAGCTTGGACGGGTTGAAGCCTATCAGACTGACCTTCTGAAAAAACTTGCATGTGAGCTCGGATTTGGGCAGACAAAAGCAATAACTGAAGAAATGGAGAAAGCCTCATCCGAATTCTACACCGGACTGCTTCGTGGCCTGTTTGATGCGAACGGATATGTGGTAAGCAGCGAAAAGGGGGTGAGTGTGCTCTGTAAGAGCAACATTCAGATTCTGAAGGCCGTTCAAAGAATGCTCCTCAGACTGGGGATATATTCCAGGATATACCCGTGTATAGAAGAATTGAACAAAAGTCAGACTGGAGGAAGTAAAGGATACGAGCTTGCAATCTCCAACGATGACCTGTTGCTGTTCTGCAAGAAAATTGGTTTCAAAGATGCAGATAAAATGCAGAAGCTGGAAAAAGCTCTGTACCAAAGAAAATTAATTAGAAATAAATTTATTGCAACAGTTGAAGAGGTAGTCCCCGATGGAGAAGAGGAAGTTTACGATGCTTCAATACCGGGTGTAAATGCCTTCGATGCAAACGGGTTCGTTGTACACAACTGCGGTGAACAGCCTCTCCTGCCCTATGAATCCTGCAATCTCGGTTCGATAAACGTCTCGAAGTTCATCAGAGATGGCGGGATAGACTGGGACTGGCTGAAGGACGTGGTCTGGCTTGCCGTCCGCTTTCTGGATAATGTCATCGATGTGAACAATTATTCACTGCCGGAAATTGAGAAGATGACCCTTGCAAACCGGAAAATCGGTCTTGGCGTTATGGGCTTTGCGGACCTACTCTTTAAGCTGAAGATTCCATACGATAGTGAAGAAGGCATTGCTCTGGCAGAAAGACTGATGTCATTCATTCAGGAAGAAAGCCATAAAGCTTCACAGGCTCTGGCTGAAGAGAGAGGAATCTTTCCAAACTGGAAAGGCAGTGTATGGGAGAAAAGGGGAATTAAGATGAGAAATGCCACGACAACTACAATTGCTCCGACCGGGACTCTCAGCATAATTGCAGGGTGTTCAAGCGGAATAGAACCCGTTTATGCCTTGGCCTTCAGGAGAATGAATATACTGGATGGAGAAGAGTTTTTTGAGATAAATCCAGTATTTGAGGGCACTTTGAAACAACTGGGGATTTACCATGAAGATTTAATAGCGAAGGTTGCAGAGGAAGGGAGTATTCAGGATATTGTTGAAATTCCGCAGGAAATCAGGCATATATTCAAGTGCGCTCTCGATATCGCTCCAGAGTGGCACGTCAGAATGCAGGCTGCTTTTCAGAAGCATACGGACAACGCTGTCTCAAAAACAATAAACATGCCGAACAATGCCACACGAAAGGACGTGGAGAAAGCCCTCTTTCTGGCCTACGAACTCGGTTGCAAGGGGATAACTGTTTACAGAGATGGGAGCAGAGAAGAGCAGGTTCTAAAGACGAAGAAGACTGAGAAAAAGGGGGTCAGGCCAATAAAACCCACTGGCTACATCGAACCGAGACCGAGACCAAAGATAACTGCAGGAAAAACAATCGAGACCCGTACGGGCTGTGGAGCGCTGTACGTTACAATAAATGAGGACGAACATGGCATTGCCGAGGTCTTCGTCCAGCTGGGTAAGAGCGGTGGATGTGCCGCATCCCAGACAGAAGCAATAGGACGACTACTTAGTGTGGCGTTGCGGAGCTGGGTTAATCCTGAAGCGTTAATCAGGCAGCTCAAAGGGATCAGATGTCCATCCATTGGTTTCGAAAACGGAGAGATAATAACATCATGTGCCGATGGTGTTGCAAAAGTTCTTGAGAGGTATCTGAAGGGAGAGTACAGGAAGATAAGAGTTGGAGTTGAAGGGATAAAACCCCTTACAGAGTTCGTTGAAGAGGAGAGAAAAGAAGAGCACAAGACAAAGCTCATAGGCGGCGTGTGTCCAGAATGTGGAAATGTGCTTGAGTACGGGGAGGGCTGTATGACCTGCAAGGTCTGTGGATTCACGAAGTGCGGATAGAGAGTACTTTCTGAATACAGATGCTGGAAATATACACAATAGGGCACTCTAACAGAACGATCTCAGAATTTATCAGGTTGCTAAAGAAGTACAGAATTCAGGCTCTGATTGATGTTAGGAGGTTTCCCTCCTCCAGATTTGAGCACTTTAAAAAAGAGAGACTCGAGAAAATTCTTGCAGGAGAAGGGATTGATTATATATGGAGGGGAGAACTCGGTGGATACAGGAGAGAGGGAATGAAAAATTCACCGAACATTGCTATAAAGTCAGAGGGCTTTAGAAACTACGCTGACTATATGATGAGTAATGAATTTAAAGAAGCTATTGAAGGGGTTATAAAAATCGCCAGAGAGAAACGTACTGCGATAATGTGTGCTGAAAGGCTTTTCTGGCGCTGTCATAGAAAGTTTATTTCTGACTATTTAACGGTGAAAAGGGTGAAGGTTGTGCATATTATAAACGATAGGGTGCGGGTTCATGCTCTATCGCCAGAAGCAAGAATAGTAGGGGATAAAATAGCCTATGATGTTCTGAAAGATGATACTGGTCGCTGCAAGTCCAATTCATGAATGTGGTATGCAGACGATAACTTGCAGGCAGGTAAAAATATTCTTATCATCTTGGTGCTATACCTCCTACATTCACCCTTCACTCAATGAAAAGAGGCATAGTTTTGCTTGCAGCAACCTAAAAATTTATATAAGAGAAGTGTCGAAAAATAAGAGTAATAGCTGGCCATTTGAGGCTATGTAGGCAAGCTGTGAAGGATGTGGAAAATTCGGAGGTGAGTGAGTATGGAACTACCCCTTGCGCCGGTTGAGAGAATTATAAGAAATGCAGGAGCTCCGCGTGTAAGTGAGGCCGCAAAGAAGGCACTTGCAGAGGCGATTGAAGACTATGCATCCGAAGTTTCAAAGAAAGCAGTCGAACTTGCAGCTCACGCTGGGAGAAAAACAGTTAAAGCAGAAGACGTTAAGATGGCGGCAAAGGAGCTGTAATCTTTAAATTTCTTTTTTTCTTTTACTCTTTGCCATCCATTAAACCGACCAAAACGTTTTAAATCCTTTCTTCATTTATTGCCTGGAGGGGCCGTAGGGTAGCCTGGTTATCCTCTCGGCTTGGGGTGCCGGAGACCCGAGTTCAAATCTCGGCGGCCCCATGCCTTGTTATTGCACATGGTCAAACTCAAAGTCAGAAAAACAAAAATAGATCCGGATCTACTTTCATCAGTGAAGAGAAAAGGTACAAGGTTCGAAAGGCAGCTAATCCACAGGTTGTGGGACAGCGGTTTCGCAGCAGTCCGTTCTGCAGGTAGTGGAGTAATGTCCTATCCCATGCCCGATATAGTCGCAGGAAACGGCAAGAAGTTTCTGGCGTTTGAGGTGAAGATGAGGGCCAAACTGCCACTTTACCTTACCGGACAGGAGATAAAGGAGCTGGTGATGTTCTCAAATCTATTTGGAGCGGAACCCTATATAGCAGTTAAGCTACCAAATAAAGAATGGGCTTTCATCAAAATTTTCCAGCTCAAGAAGACGGAGAAGGGCTATAAAGTTGATGAGGAGCTGTTCAACCTCGCCCTCAACCTTGACGAAATCCTTGGAAAGACAACCCAGCTGAGATTCAACAAAGATTTTTAACCTCCTGTATATTCCGGGCCATGAAGGGCGAACTGCTTGCAATAGTAGCTGCCATACTCTGGGGAATAGCTCCTCTTTTTGATAAGATGGCAATAGTAAACTCAAACGTCTCCCCGGTGCTTGCAAATCTCATCAGAAGCGTTGGAGCGTTCAGCATTCTCATTCTTATAGCTCTGATCATGAAGGATTTCAACCTTTCAGCATTCACACCTCAGAGAATAACGTTCCTGCTCACGGCAGGTTCGATAGCGGGAGGAGTTGCAATGATAATATTCTATCTCGCTCTCAGACAGATAGGAGCAAGCAAAACTGTGCCGTTATCCTCGATATATCCCCTTTTCACAGTAATCCTGTCCGCGATCTTTCTGGGGGAAGCTGTAACGCCAAAAGTTCTTATTGGGGCAGCGTTAATAGTTGCTGGTGTTGTTCTCGTGATGACCGGATGAATCGGATGAATGTGAAAGTTATCGGTAAGTGCTGGGGTGAGAATGTGGATATAGAAGGTTATGCAAGGCGGATGCTGGAGAAGAAGAGTGAGGATGAGGTAAGGTGCAGGCTTGCGAGAAGAATAGCCGAGATCAAGGGATGGAATTTTGACAATGCACTGGAGTGGGCAGATGCTGTAATACTTGAGGTCAGGAATGCATACTCAAAGTCTGATTACCTGCTTGAATACTGGAAAAGCGGAGTAAAAATGGGCGAATTCGGAGTTGGCAGCAGAGGTAAAGGAGACTTCTACGTTCACTCTAAAATTGCCGAAGTAATTGGAAGGAGCGATGCTGTAATATCGAGTAAAGACCTTGATGATGCAGGAGTTGTAGCTCGCAGCGGGCTGTATATTTCTGTTGCTGTTGATGGCATTCACTCCAGATTGAGCGAATTTCCCTTTATAGCGGGCTTTCACGTTACGAGGGCAGCTATGCGGGACGTTTATGTCATGGGGACTGAACCTGTTGCAGTTTTCTCAGATATACATGTCGCAGATGATGGAGATGTCTCAAAGATTTTTGATCACATCGCTGGCATATCTGCAGTTTGCGAGCTGACGGGCGTACCTCTTGTTGCGGGAAGTACTCTCAGGATAGGAGGAGACATGGTCATAGGAGAACGCATGACAGGGTGTGTTGGATGCGTTGGTGCTGGAGAATTCATAACTGCAAGAAGGGACGCAAAGCCGGGAGATGTAATTCTCCTTACAGAAGGTGCTGGAGGCGGAACAATCGCCACAACTGCTATCTACTATGGTATGCATGAGGTAGTAGAGAAGACCATCAACATAGACTTCATAAAAGCGTGTAATGCTATATTCAAAGCCGGACTTGTATCCAAGCTGCACGCAATGAGCGATGTGACTAACGGAGGGATAAGGGGTGACGCAGAGGAGATCTCGAGAGTTTCGGGATGTTCCCTGATTTTCGACATGGAAAACGTAAGGAGAATAGTCGATCCAGAGGTTCTGGAGATGCTTGAGACTCTTGGAATAGACTTCATGGGTGTTTCTATAGACTCCCTCATGGTTGTATGTCCGGAAGATGTTGCCGGAAAGGTTATGAGCGTTATAAGACAGGAAGGAATTAAAATCGAAGAAGCTGGTAGAGTGGAGAAGGGCAGTGGAGCATATGTTGAGGAGGATGGTAAGCTGATACCACTGAGACCGAGGTTCAGAGAGTCTGCATACACTCCCCTTAAAAAGCTTATTGGAGAAACAGAGCCCAGAGATTTTGAAGAAATGCAGAGGAAGGTTGACAAAGCCGTTTTAAAGGCAATAGAGAAGAAAAAAGCAGTTGTAGAACGCATAAAAACAAAAGAACGGGAAAAAAATCCGCATAATCATTCATTTTAGATAAAAGTACAGAGCTGGCCTGAGATGCGTGATAAGTATGCGCCGGCCGGGATTTGAACCCGGGGCAGGAGCGTGGCAGGCTCCTGTGTTAGCCAGGCTACACCACCGGCGCTTGTAAATAAAATCCTCAGCTGTTAAATCCCGTGACAGTTAATAATTCTTTCGCTCAGTGTCCCATGGCCATTAAAAACATCAGAACGAGAAACAACAGAGCGAACATCATCAATGTAAAGTTTCTCTGCTTCTTCCGCTCTTTCTCATACTCCTTCTGGCAATTATCACTGCAGAACGTTTTATCAGGTTCGATGGCCTTTCCGCATACTATACAGTGCCTGTGAGGAATGATGCCGGGCATAAGTGGTGATGACCATCACGCTTTAAAATCTTTCTTGTAAGGTTTTTTACTAAGGAGGTAGCTTGCAGTAAGCTTATATATTTTTCCGGAGAAGAAACAGTAGAATGGTCGATAAGCTCGTTCTTGCAATAGACAGGGACAACGATCTCGGCAGGAAAGCCGGAATAGCATCGCCAGTCGTAGGTAGAGAGGCAAACATTAATGCAGCAGTAAAACTGGCAATGGCAGATCCGGAGGATTCAGATGTCAATACAATGTTTGGAGCAGTCAAGATCTATGATGAGCTGAAGCAGAAGGGCGAGAATGTTGAAGTTGCTACGGTTTGTGGAGATGAGAGCGTTGGAGTGATCTCAGACTCTAAGATTGCTGAACAACTGGATGCTCTTGTAAACAGGCTCAATGCAGAGAGAGTGGTCATCGTAACAGATGGCAGTGAAGACGAATTCGTGCTTCCGATCGTCTCATCCAGATTCAGAATAGATGCGGTCTCCAGGATAGTTGTAAAGCAGAGCAGAACAATTGAAAGCACGTACTTTATGATAAAAAGGATGCTGAATGATCCCAAGATAGCGAAAATGACTCTGACGCCTCTTGGAATAATCTTCTTGGTTTACTCGGTGTTTCTTCTTGCGAGATATCCCGAGTGGGGAACAGGGACGATAATTTTCGTTATAGGTTTTTATTTCCTGATAAAAGCGTATGGGCTGGAGGACATTGTGGAAGAATATTTTTCCACACTGAAGAAGGCTCTGCTGGAAGGCAGGATGTCATTTATAGCCTATGTGATCTCCGCCATACTGGTCATCATAGGAGCGATACAGGGCTTTAACATGCTCTGGAACGTATACAACCAGCCTGTAGCTCCAGGGGTTATAACGCTCATAACATCTTTCATTTACGGTTCCATATGGTGGGTCGTCGGAGGGGGTATAGCAGCAACCCTCGGTAAGATATTTGATTCCATACTGGAAAAGAAGCCGTTCATAAAACAGTTAACAATTCCCTTCATGCTGATATCCAGCGGGCTGGTGTTGTGGGGTGCGAGCATCTTTATTCTTGCCGGGAGTGGAGTGGGTGACCAGCATTCAGCTCTGCAGTACCTTTTAATGTCCATACTTGGAGCTGTTTTAATAACGTTAATGGCAATAGTGCCCCTGACCAGAAGGGCTTAATTTTTTAATCCTGTCGAATGCAGGTCTGTGTGCTCTCTGTGATTGTTGCCGCTCATAGAAAGGCAGGATGTATCGAAGACAACCTCAAGAGGTTGAAAGGATGTGAAATCATAATCGCTGCTGACGAGCCTGCAGATGAGTTAGCAGATATAATAAAAAGGTATAATGTAAAAGCAACGATCAGCAACACCAGAAGAGGGAAGTGGAGGGCCTTAAACGAGGCCGTTAAGCTTGCAAGTGGTGAAGTTCTGCTCTTCCTCGACTCTGATACGAGACTTGACTGCGATGTTAAAGATGTCTTGGAGGTGTTAAAAAGAAGCGATGCCGTGGAAATTCGAAAAGAGCTTAACTCCTCAACGTTAATTCAAAAACTTTCCAGTGTGGACTTTCTCAACATGTTCACGGTTGCATGCCTTGCCTCAAGGCTGAGAACGTCTCTTGGCCTGAACGGTGCAGCATTTGCAATAAAAAAAGATGTTTTTGTAGATATAGGCCAGTTCAGATCGAGAATAAATGAAGACACTGATCTGGGCGTAAGGCTCGCTGTGAATGGATACATAATCGCTACTGGCGGAAAAGCCATAACAAAATCCCCTTCAGGATTGAGAGAGTGGTTCAAACAGCGTGAGAGGTGGGCAGCTGGAGGAGCAGAAGTTTTCTTAGAGTACTTCCATCAGATATTAAAGAGACCGGTTTTATGGCTTCCTGCTTTATTTCTGCTGTTTCCTGCAGTAATCGGTCTCCTCATCAGTTTCTCAATTCCTGATAACTATATCTCTAAGGCACTCTTTTTACTAATTCCTCTCTGGCTTCCATCAAAGATTGCTACAGGTTTGCTCTTCATTCTGTATCAAAAACATGTCCTCCAGAATATTATCGCTGCTTTAGTCTCCTTCTCCGCCTGGATGGCTGTGGAGGTGTTGATAGCAAAGATGACCGGATGGAAAGTGAGCCTGAAGATTCTTCCGCTGTACTACTTTGTTTACTCACCCCTGTGGATGATGCTATGTTTTACTGCTCTTGTAAGGGTTCTGATAGCCAGAATCAGCGGTAAAAAAGTGGGAATCAGAGACTGGAGTGTTTAACCTTAGAGAGCTTGACTTCAAGTTCTTCTCTAAGTTTGCATGCCTGACATACCTTCTTTGGCGTTGGTTCTCCACATCTTTCGCATGTATTGAGTTCTATTTGAGGATACATCTCTTTCAGACACGGAATTAAAGCTTCAAAGCTACGCATTACCGAGTACTTTCTCCCGGGATACTTATTCTCAAAATCGTAAAGGAAATCCCTAACGGATGCTCTGATCGGAAAGTGGCTGTATGGGCACTCGTTCATGTCCATCGGAAGGTTGAAGAGGATGTTGTATACAACAACTTCTCTCTCGTAAACTTCCCTGAAGGGTTTTACACGCATTACAAGCCCCTTCTGCACTCTTTGCGGTACAAGTCTTGCAAGTCTTTCGATATCCGATTGGAGAAAGTTAAGCAGGATTGTCTGTGTTTCATCGTCGAGATTGTGGGCAGTGGCGAGCTTTGTGGCTTCAAGCTCCCTTGCAGTTTTGTTTAGCAGGTATTTCCTGAAAACACCACAGTATGTACATGGTTTTTTGTCTCCAAGTTTTACCATCTCGTCGAGGGTCATATCAAAGTTCTCCTTGAACGAGACGATGTGATGTTTCATTCCAAGCTGTTCGGTGATTTTTTTTGCAATCTCAACAGTTGGTGGGCGGTAACCCTCAATACCCTCGTCGATAGTTATTGCAAAGAACTCAATGTCCTTTCTCTTTCTGTAGAGTCTGTTGAGAACAAAGGCGAGAGCTACACTGTCCTTTCCACCACTCAAAGCTATAGCTACCCTGTCGCCACTTTCAATCATTCTGTACTTTTTTATTGCATAGCGGACTCTCTTTTCAAAGTCTTTTATAAAATGGCTTCTGCACAGGTGTCTTCCTGAGTGCCTCTGACAGTAAACTGCCTGCCTGCTGCACTGAGAACACTTCACAAACATCAACTTTTTCCGGTAGATATATTATTTTGCCCTTGGAAGCCAGCAACTTGAGATACTGGTATATAAGTCACATTTAACCATGCATCCTGATCTGCTTCAATCTCAATATGCGGACAAACTTTAAGGCATTTTTACGATTATTTTAACAAGCTCAAAGTGGTGGACTGCAGCAGAAAATTTGAAAACGTTTATTACTCTGCAATGGCTTGTGACTACTCGTGATCATATCCACCACTGTAAGCGAGGCAAGAAAAAGACTTCTCGGAAAAATTCTCGAGGAGGGAAAATCTGTTCCATCAAAATACGGAGAAACTCTGCAATCAAAACCGGCACTCATCGTTATAAGGAGGCCGGAGTACGTGGAGGAAATAGATCTCTCCTGCTGGCGGATATGCGGAGAGAGTTATATGGACAGAGTTGAAAACTTGCTGGATGTTTCTGCAGAGAAGTTGAGAGCAAAGCCATATACTCGCAGGATCTCAATTCCAATCTGGTTGCCAAAAGACCACCTCTGCAAAACCTCTCCAGCAATAACGGAGGTAAGTTTCCTCTACTTCAATAAACGAATCAACTTAACAGCTTTCGTAAGAAGTCTTGACGTATGTAACTACTTCACTCCAGATTGTGACTTCCTGAACTACCTGCTTGATGAAATTTCTGAAAAATCAGGGCTAAAGAAGGGTAGCATTGCAATGCTTGTCTCCTGTCCCCATATTTACAGGAGAGATACCGAAAGAATTGAGAATGAAGTTATACCCTCGAAGGAGATTTTTGGTGTGAGCAATGAGGCAACGCATCTCGTTGAAGATTATCTGTCCACAGCCTGGCATTCCGCTCTTGAAGCAGTCTATCACGGAAAGGAGAAGCAGACTGAGTGGGGTGAGGTTTTTGAGGGACAGCAGATGAGTAAGTTCCTCCCAAGGCTCTTCATCGAGGTTAGGAAGCCAGAAGAATACCAGATACATGACAAGGCTCCGTTTACAAGAAGTTATGGGGTGGAATACACCCACAATTACGTTATCTATGCAGGATGCATCGACAGACCCGTAAGCGAGTCCATTCTGAAAAAGGGAGAAGTGTACACCTATGCGGAAAGGGCCAGATACTGCGAGGCCGATAGTACAAAAATTGACCAGCTCTACACATGTATGGAAAAGCTGAAGGTGGAGAAGTGCAGGAGGGACTGCTACGTCGGCATATCGAGACCATGGGATCTGATGAGTGATGAACCACCATGTCTTCGTGGCTATCAGCTTTTTTGCGAGAATAACAAACTTGGCGGCATCTTCTACATGCGCTCCAACGACATATACGGGGCCATGCACGCCAATATGTTCGCTTTTGCGATGCTGACGGCCTATATATCAGAACTTACAGGTTTTTCAGGTTACACTTACTATCATTTCGCAAACGATGCGCATATATACGGTGAGTTTCTGGAGGCTGTGAAGGATATTCTTTACCCAGAAACACCGACGTTTTCAGGACATAAGTCGTAGATTCATGGTTGTTAACGGAATCAATCAATGGTAATAGGAAAAGATATTTATAAAGCTCGTAGAAGGTGGGGAAGGTGATTGCATGAGGCGTAAAATCCCCGATAAAGAGATTCAGGCTTGCGCTCTATTCGGTGTCATGGATAGAAGTGGGAGGAGGTTTGGAGGAGACATCGCCATAACTGCCATAAAAAATATGAAAGTAAGGGGTAATGGTCTCGGTGGTGGATTTGCTGTATACGGTATCTATCCAGAATACAAAAACTATTATGCTCTGCACATCATGTTCCAGAATGCAAGCAGGGAAGCAAAAGCGGAGGTAGAGGACTTCCTTCAGGATAACTTTGATGTTGTTAACGCTGAAGAAATCCCGACAAATCCGGAAGCAAATGTCATTGACCCTCCGCTTTTCTGGCGCTACTTTGTCGCTCCCCAGAAGAAAGGTGAAGAAAAGAAACTCTCAGATGACGATTATGTCGTTAAGAAAGTCATGTACATAAATACCTGTATAGAAGATGCCTTTGTTTTTTCCTCCGGTAAAGATATGGGCGTCTTCAAAGGTGTGGGATTCCCGGAGGACATAGCGGACTTCTTCATGCTCGATGAACTTTACAAAGGCTATATCTGGACTGCTCACAGCAGATTTCCAACAAACACACCCGGCTGGTGGGGTGGTGCACATCCTTTCTGCATTCTTGACTGGACTGTTGTTCACAATGGAGAGATATCATCTTATGGAACGAACAGAAGGTTCCTTGAAATGTACGGGTACTACTGTACTTTATTCACGGATACAGAAGTCATAGCCTATGCTGTGGATTTGCTGATGAGAAGGCAGAGACTGCCAATCGAGATAGTTGCAGAGATATTTGCCTCACCGATGTGGGATCAAGTTGACCACATGGACGAGAAGAAAAAGAACCTCTGCATGGCCCTCAGAATGGTATATGCCCCCCTTCTTATAAACGGGCCGTTCACAATAGTTGTAGCGCACCATGGCGAGATGTTTGGATTGACAGATAGAATCAGACTTCGTCCGATTACTGCTGGCGAGAAGGGGGACCTGCTCTTTGTATCTTCTGAGGAGGCTGCTATAAGAGCGGTTTGCGAGCCGGACAGAGTATGGACGCCGCATGGCGGGGAACCAGTGATAGGCAGATTAAATTCAAGAGAAGGTGAGCTGAATGAAGTTTAAGACGCATCTGCTGCCTGAATTCATCGTCAAAAGGGACGAAGATCGCTGTACCCGGTGCAAGGTATGCGTAAAGCAGTGCCCTTTCGGCGTGCACTCCTATGATGAAGAAAACGACAGAATTATTTCGAGAGAGGAGCTCTGCGTAGGCTGCCAGCGCTGTGTGGTCTACTGTCCGGAGAATGCTCTTATCGTAGAACCATATCCGGGCGGATACAGGCCTAATGAGTACTGGACAGGCGAGTACATCAGAGATATAAAGAAACAATCTGAAAGTGGGGGAGTCATCCTGACAAGTACGGGGGCACAGCGCAGACTTAAGATTTACTGGGATCACATACTTCTCAACGCCTCTCAGGTTACTAATCCATCAATAGACCCTCTTCGTGAACCAATGGAGCTCAGGACGTTCTTGGGCAGAAAGCCCGATGCACTTGAGATTGAATACGAGGGGGAGGATGTGAAGATAAAGACTGAGCTGTATCCAAACCTGCTTATTGAGACTCCAATACTGTTTGCGGGAATGTCCTATGGAGCTATAAGTTACAACGCCTTTAAGTCCTTGGCGATGGCTGCCAAGGAGTTTGGAACTCTCTTTAACACAGGTGAGGGTGGATTGCCCAGGGAGATGAGGGAGGAGTTCAAGGATTGCACGATTGTGCAGTGTGCAAGCGGTAGATTTGGAGTTGACCCGGAATACCTTAACAGTGCAGCTGCTATAGAGATAAAGATCGGTCAGGGAGCGAAGCCCGGAATTGGAGGGCATCTGCCCGGAGAAAAGGTCAGTGCTGACATATCCGCAACCAGGATGATCCCCGAAGGAACGGATGCTCTTTCTCCGGCTCCACACCACGACATATACTCGATAGAAGACCTCTCAATGCTGATATACGCCCTGAAAGAAGCAACTAACTATGAAAAACCAGTCTGTGTCAAGATTGCTGCAGTGCACAACGTGGCGGCTATAGCATCTGGTATTGTGAGGGCAGGAGCAGATATCGTGGCAATAGATGGTTTCAGAGGAGGGACGGGGGCGACTCCAAAGATAATGAGGGAGCATGTTGGTATCCCTGTCGAGCTTGCTTTAGCTGCGGTTGATCAGAGACTGAGGGAAGAGCGCATAAGACACAAGTGCTCAATAATAGTTGGAGGGGGTATAAGGTGCGCTGCCGACGTTGCAAAGGCAGTAGCTCTTGGAGCAGATGCTGTTTACATAGGTACAGCAGCTCTAATTGCTTTAGGCTGTACAATGTGTCAGCGCTGCCACACTGGCAAATGTGCGTGGGGCATCTGTACTCAGGATCCAAAGCTCTCAAAACGCTTGAATCCAAAGGTTGGAGCCCAGCGCCTTGTAAACCTGCTGAGAGGCTGGAGTCTTGAACTGAAAGACGTGCTCGGAGGGATGGGCATAAATGCCATCGAAAGTTTAAGGGGCAACAGAGACCATTTGCGTGGTGTCGGGCTTGAGGAGTGGGAACTTGAAGTTCTTGGAATCAAGGGGGCTGGTGAGTAATGCTGCCCGTTGTTTTTAGAGATGCCTTCCTCGAAGGAGTCAGAAAAATTGACGAGTTAATAGAGCATGCGAGTATAGAAGGAGATGTTGCAAAGATAGATGCATCACGGCTGAATCACAAAGAGGTCAACGATTTAATGAGAGAGTGCGTTCTGAAGGGTGCAAAGAAGCTAATTCTTAAAAACGTCTGTGGACAGCGTTATATAGGCACACGTCTTCACCTTCCGGAAGGTAAGAAGGTGGAGATAGAAATCTATGGCACACCGGGAAACGACCTCGGAGCTTTTCTTGACGGGCATCGCATAGTTCTGCACGGTAACGCCCAGGATGGTGTTGGTAATACTATGAATGATGGTGAGATAGTCGTTGAGGGAAGGGCTGGAGACGTTGTTGCGATGGCAATGAGGGGTGGAAAGATATTCATCAGAGATGACGTGGGCTACAGGACAGCGATACACATGAAACAGTACATGGACAAAATACCAGTGCTCGTTGTTGGTGGCACTTCTCAAGACTTTCTGGGCGAGTATATGGCTGGTGGAATGGTTATCCTGCTTGGTCTGACGCTGGAGAAGCTGAAGCACAGAGCTTACTACATTGGAACGGGAATGCACGGTGGTGTGATATATCTGAGGGGAGAGGTCGAGAAGTATCAGCTCGGCAAAGAAGTTGGTGTAGTTGATATGGAAGAAGAGGACTGGAAGACGCTGGAGAAACACGTTGGGGAGTTTTCATCCTATTTTGGATATGATGCCGACGAGATACTTGCAGAGAAGTTTATGAAACTCCTGCCACTGACGAAGAGGCCGTATGGAAGGATATACACCTATTGATTTTTATTAAAATCAAGAAACGTACTTCTCATCCTCATCAAAACCGAAGTTCATGTCCTGAAGCATTTTAGTGGCGAGACCAACAAGTATTCTATCCTCACCTACGATCTCCTTGATAAGCATAAGAGAGGCTGCTTCTTTCAGCTCATAGCTTTTCAGCTCCTCAAGAATTCTAACGAGCTTTGAAGCGAGCTTATAAATTTCCGCCAGCTTAACGTCTTCATCTCCTTCAACTTCCTCCTCTTCTTCCTCAACAATGTCTACAGCGAACTCTTCAATGTCCATAAGCAAGCAAGTGCCTGAAACAATTTAAACGTTTTGCACAATCTGCACACAAACTATTTAATCAGACGGTGGAGGTGGATACATGAGAAATGTCTTCTGGCATGGAATTGCCAGTGAAGAAAAGATAGACTATCTCCAGAAGTTCAGTGTTGCCGTAATTGGAAGCAGAATGCTCATGGAGCTGCTATGGCGTAGCGGGGTTGGCTGCATTCGCTATATTGGGGACTTCGTGACTCCAAATGATGTCCGCATGGATGCAAGCATCAAACCTCTCGAAGCAAATGACTACGATGTTGTACATCCGATGAGCAGCGATACATGTATAATCTCGTATCAATATTCCGGATATGAGGAGCTGAGGAGGCAGCTTAAGGGTATAGACATTGTTGTTGCCCACAAACACTTAGATATAGCTGCTAAAGTTGCTGAGGAGGTTGGAGCTCCACTCATTCCAGACATAATAACCACATTTCTCCCCGATGGCATATCCTTTTTTGATGTGAAATACCCTCCAATTAAGTATAACCCGATTTCATACGCGATAACGTGCTCTATTCAGGCAGGAGAGGTTTTGAGGCTTTTCACAGGCCATGAGATGCCAGTAATAGCTCCAAAAGCATATATAGTGGATGTGAGGGAAAAGGAATATCTGAGAAAGACAGAGCTCGAGCTCAAGTAAAAACTTATTAAGTAGCTTTTTATACGGATAATGATGAAAGTTAGAGTCAGGACTCCTTCAAGGCTCCATATAACGCTCATTGACTTAAATGGAAGCATCGGTAGAGTGGACGGTGGAGTAGGGATAGCTCTGGAAGAACCGCACATGGAAGTCGCTGGAATAAAAAGTGAGAAATTGTGTATCGCTGAGGAGAAGTTTAGAAATGTAGCCATAAAACTTCAAAAGCATTTCAGATTTGCAGTCGATCTTGAAATTCTTTCCAGCTACCGCCAACACGTTGGTTTGGGAAGCGGAACCCAGATTGGCCTTGCGGTGGCAACGGTATATGCTGCCCTTGCGGGAAAAAAGATGAGCATAAATGAGCTTGCATCGCTCGTTGGGAGGGGTGGAACTTCGGGCATTGGTGTTGCCGCCTTCGGGTACGGTGGATTTATCGTAGATGGTGGTCACTCGACGAAGGTGAAGTCCTCTTTTCTTCCCTCTTCAGCGAGCAAAGCCCCACCTCCACCGGTCATCGCAAGACACGACTTTCCCGACTGGAAAATAGTCATCGCAGTTCCCGAATTCTCTGGAGCTTATGGAAGTGCTGAGGTTGACCTTTTCAGCAAAAACTGCCCCATACCTCTTGAAGAGGTCAGAGAGTTGTCTCACATTATCCTGATGCAGATGCTACCTGCCGTGGTTGAGGAAGACCTCGATGCATTCTGCAGGGCTTTAAACAGGATCCAGAGGATCGGCTTCAAGCGCATCGAGGTCGAAAGATACGACATCATAAAGAATCTCCTCGACGCCATCGACTGTGCGGGCATGAGTTCTACCGGGCCGGCAGTTTTTGCCATAACCGACACCGATGCAAGGAGCGTTTCAAGGGAAATCGAGGGTTTTTTCAGTGATGCCGGCTTTGGATGCGAAACCATAATCACGAGGGCAAGGAACAGAGGAGCGGAGGTTGAACTGCTGTGAAATACAGGGTATGGTTTGGCGAGGTGGAAGATGGAGAGGTAAGGCTGAGCGATGACCTCGTTAAAAGCTTTATGAGGGTCGGTAATGACGTCAGCGGTAAAGAACTGCCGTTCAACGTCTTCGATTTGGGTGTTAAGGTCTTTGGCTCGCCGGAAAGATACTACTCCGAACTCAGAAAGACGGCTATAGAGGTTGCAAGGCTCAAAGCGGAAAAAGAATTGAAGAGAGAGGATCGCTATGCAATAATGCTCCTCAAAGCCCTCGACGAAATCGACGAATCGATAAACCTGCTGGAGAACAAGCTCGCTGACGTCAGAGAGGTGAAGGAAAGCGAAGTCACAGAAGAAATGGAAGAGGAGATTCGCAGGATGAAAACTCTCAGAAGGAGAATCGAGGGGGAAATAGAGGCGGTGATGGAAAAAGTCGCGCCCAACCTCTCCTCAATTCTCGGCGGGGTTATTGCCGCAAGGCTCCTTGAAAAGGTTGGAAGTTTGCAGAGGCTCGCATCACTTCCTGCAAGCACCATACAGATACTCGGGGCGGAGAAGAGTCTCTACAAGGCCATGGCAAGAATGAGAAAGGGAAAACCGGCGAAAATACCGAAGCATGGAGTGATTTTCCAGCATCCATTTATCAGAACCCTGCCAAAAAATAAAAGGGGAAAGATGGCGAGGTTCATGGCGGCAAAGCTCGCGATAGCGGCGAGAATTGACCACTTTACCGGAGAGCTGAATGACGAACTCGTTTTGGAGGTTAGGAGAAAGTACGAAGAGTTAGTTAGGGGTTAGAGAATGAGTGCAAAGAAAAAAACCCAAGAAATCGGAAAATCACAAAAAATCCTGCACAACGTATATCTAATCGAAAAAGGGGAGAAACAAATACTTGCTACGAAAAGCAGGTATGGCAGTCACTACGGCGAGAAAAAGTTTGGTGAGTTCAGGGAGTGGATTCCATCGAGGAGCAAGCTTGCTGCCATGTTGCTCAGGGGTTATCGCATCGATATAAGGCCGGACTGGAAGGTTCTTTATCTGGGGGCAGCGAGCGGAACAACGGTGAGCCATCTGGCAGACATCGTTGAGAAGGGAGTGATTTATGCAGTTGAGTACTCGGCAAAACCATTCACAAAGCTGATAGAGCTTGCAGAGGAGAGGAGAAACATCATCCCTTTGCTTGAGGATGCCTCGAAGCCCCAGAGGTACAGTGGCATAGTGGAGAAGGTTGACTTCATCTATCAGGACATAGCCCAGAAGAATCAGGTGGAGATATTTCTCGACAACATCAGGATGTTTCTCAAAAAGGGTGGGGAGGGGCTGATAATGGTCAAGGCGAGGAGCATTGATTCCACTGCTGAACCCCCGGAGGTTTTTGAAGGCGTGCTGAAAAAGCTCTCCAGGCGGGTTAAAGTTGTTGCCAGCGATACCCTTGAGTATCACAGGGATCACATTTTCGTTCATGTTTGGGGTTGAGGAGCACGTTGAGGGGGTTGGGGTATCCCTCGTTGAACCTGTCACCAGATTTTTGTTCTTAGTCTCTCACAAGAGCCGGATGTTGGTAGTAAAACAATTATAGTCATTCTCCTAATTCCCTGCACTAATAAACTCCCCAACCCAGTACCTTGCATAACCATGCTTTCTCTCACCAAATAACTCTAACGCAACATCCCTGCTTCTCTCAACCATCTCATCAAA
>JARQZL010000004.1 GCA_029984855.1 Archaeoglobales archaeon
TCAGCATATCCACGGCTGTGAAGGATGTCAGTGAGATTGAGGAGAAGCTTGAGACGTACAAGAAGATACTCGAAGATGTGCAGGCTGAGAACAAGAAGCTCAGAGAGCAGTTCAATACCTTGTGGGAGGAGAGGAAGGAGCTCAGGGAGAGGAACGCTGAGCTTGAGAGAAGGATGGTAGAGATTGAGGAGAAGCTTGAGAGCTACAGGACGCATTTCGGTTTTGCAATGGAGTTCATGCTTGACATGATGCAGAAGACAAAGCCTGCAACAAAGGAGGAAGTTGAGAGGGTTAAGGAGAAGCTCAGGAGGTTGAGAAGGGAGGAATATTAGGCTTCGAGTTTCTTCAAATCTCTACAAACTTGCGAGGAATCTCCCGACGGATTCTCTAAAATCTTCCATTTTCTCCTTAACCTCCTCTTCAGACACTTCATTGGCAATTCTCCAAATCGTATCAATTTTACTTCTTCCACAGAGTTCAGATTTCCCCTCCCTCTCTTTCTTCTCACCGAACAATTTCACAAGAATTGCAAGCAAAATTGCTTGTAATGGCAACTTCTGCAAGCGTTCTTTGAATTTACCCGTGTAAACGGGTTTAACTTCTCCTATCTCCAAGAAGTCCCATTCTTCGTCCTTCTCGATTTCTTCAGACAGGGTTGTTTCACTGGATGAGATTGAAGAGAATGACTACAACCTCAACGTTACGCTCTACGTCTTCTCGAAGGAGGAGATTGAGGAAATTGATGTTGCAAAGGAATGGGAAGAACTCAGAAATATTGAGGAAAAAATAAACGGAGTGGAAAAGAAAATTGAAGAATATCTCCAGGAGCTAAAGTATTTTGGCTGAGATAAATGTATTTTTCTGGCTTCTGTTTATCTTTCAATTCTTTCTCTGGCTTATTTTGAGTTTAACAAAAATTGGAAGAGTAATAACGCTCGCCTGGGCATCACTTGTTACGATGGGATGGCTTCTAAACGTTTACTTCAACTATTTCCCGTTCGCCCAAACTGGTGATGTCAATCTGGGTGTTTTTGCAATCAAAATGACTGTTTTAAGCTGGGTGGAGCTGGTTGTAAGTCTTACAGTTCCTCCATGGGTGGGATTGTTTGCTGGAACATCACTTTCTGCTCAGCAAAGTTTTAAATTTTCTCAATACAGATAAATGCTCAATGAGCACAGATGCCGAGCTTTTGAAAGCCATTTATGAGGAACTCAAAGTAATAAAAGAAGAGCTAAAAAAGCTAAGTAGCAAAATAGAACTAATCGAAACTGGGTTTATCCAAGAGGAAGAGATTACCGAAGAAGAAGCAGAAGAGCTCGACAGACTTGCTGAGGAAACGAGAAAAGAAGGGATTCCTTGGGAGAAACTCAAAGCTGAGCTTGATTTATGAGCTACGAAATTCTCATCCATCCGAGAGTTGCAAAGGCGATTAAGGATTTGCCAAAAGCCCACAAGCTTAGACTGTCTGAATTTATGAGGTTCTTAAGGATAATCCCGTTCCTTTCAGGAGATTTGATATAAAGAAGCTTAAGGGGCAGAAAGACAGATACAGAGTTCGTTTGGGTGACTTCAGGTTGACTTACGAGGTTGACAAGAAGGAAAAGGTAATAATGCTTTTGAAGCTTGAGAGGCGGGAGAGTGCGTATAAGTGATAGAGGAGAACAATTTCTGGTGTAGAACATGAAAAACAACACTGGGGGATTACTAACACTGCTACAAAACAAACACCTCATAAAATTATTTATTTATTCTGAGTTGATAGCCTTCACATCTGCAAATTTGTTGGTTGGAGCGATACTTTACTACTGGGGGTGGGGGAGTTGTCTGAACGAATTCATTTTAGTTTATGTTTTGGGTTTTGTGTTTGCATTTATATTCGTAAAAACGCGGCATGTGCTCCGAGTTAAAGAAAATACAAACAAATCAACTGGAGAGTCTGAGACTATTAGGTTTGGCAAACTGAATATGGGATATTAGAACGGCCTTATTATCTGGCTGCGCCTTCTATTTTTTAATACTTTAAACGAGTTGTTTATTGTATTAATTTTTTGGATAATGTATTTTATCATAATTCTTTTAATCATTAATTTATTCGGTTCTTCCATAAACACTAATGTAATTGCCTTTACGTCCATAATCTCTGCATTGGGTATCCTCTCTGGTTTCTTCCAGTATTATCTGAAAAATTATAAAGAAAATATGTTTGATAAGATAATAAATTATTTGGTAGAGCAAGTATCTAAATTTAAAAATGAAATAACATTCGGACAGTTTTTGAGATTTATACAAGATAAAGACAAAAACTTCTATAGTGAAATAATCTCTTATTCAAGAATCAACCCATTGGAACCAACTTTCAAAGTTCTGAGAGAAACCCGTTCCGGAAAGGATGTTCTTAATTTGATATTCAATGTCTTCAACGCAGACGACAGAATTTACTTAACCCTAATAGAAACTTCTGACAAGTTAGATAAAGAAAAATTGAGGAGATACTACGCTTCATTTTTCGAAGAGAAAGGAGAAAAAATTAAGAGGGAGCTTAATAAACTTCCATTTACCGAAATTCGAAAAACAGTTTTTTCAGATATAGTGTTTTTCGATGAAGTGTTTACTGAGTTTATAAAATCCCAATACGAAGTTAAACGGGAGAGAGAACTAAACAGTTATGAGGATTATCTAACTAAGACTGTTCGCAATATTGTTTTTCATTTAGTCTCACGGATTCTTGGGGTGAATTTGTATGAGGAATATGATGCAAGATAGATGTAAAGAGACACCAATTGGCAAAATTCCAGAGGATTGGGACGTAGTTAAGCTTGGAGATAAAGGAATTGCAAAAATTCGTAAAAATAAATCAGTAAATAACGTTGAAAAAATTGCTTTTATCCCCATGGAGTTTATCCCAGACTCAAGCATCTATACAAAATACGAAATCCGCAACCTGAGTGAAGTAAAGAGTTCAACTTACTGCGAAGCTGGTGATTTGCTTTTAGCTAAAATAACACCATCTTTGGAGAATGGAAAGCAAGGAATAGTTCCAGAGGACACTCCCAACGGATTTGCCCTTGCTACCACAGAAGTTTTTCCAATCGTTTGCAAGGGAATTGACAGGTTGTTTTTATTTTATATTCTTAAGCACCCGAGATTTAGAAAAGTATTGGAATATTCTATGAGAGGGACTACAGGGAGACAAAGAGTTCCAAAAGAAGCTGTAGAAAATCTACTAATTCCTTATCCACCCCTTCCAGAACAACGCAAAATCGCCGAAATTCTCAGCGCGGTTGACAACGCAATCCAGAAAGTTGATGAAGCGATAGCGAAAACGGAGAGGTTGAAGAAAGGTCTGATGCAGGAGCTTTTAACGAAGGGCATAGGGCACACCGAGTTTAAGGATACGGAGATTGGCAGGATTCCGAAGGAGTGGGGGATTGTGAGGCTTGGGGATGTCGCTGAACTTAAAAGTGGAACTCCAAGCAGACAGAAACCAGAATATTGGGAGAATGGAACGATTCCATGGGTAAAATCTGGAGAACTTAATGATGGAATAATTTATGACACTGAAGAAAAAATAACCGAATTGGGTCTAAAAAAAACTCAAGCGCCAAGATATTTCCGAAAGGAACGTTACTCATAGCTTTATATGGTCGTGGAACTGTAGGCAAGACAGCAATTCTTGGAATAAATGCAGCCACAAATCAAGCAGTTTGCGCAATAATTCCAAAAAATAACGCATTTTATCCAAAATTTGTTCAACATTTTTTGATTTATCGCAGAGAATTAATATTGAATCAACTGGTGAATCCAAGTAGTGATGTTGGCAGAACAAACATCTATATCTCCTCCTTATCACTACTAAAAATCCCCCTTCCACCCCTCCCAGAACAACAAAAAATCGCCAAAATTCTTTCAACTGTGGATAAAAAACTCGAACTCGAAAGAAAACGCAAGGCAGCTATTAATCTAAACCTGAAAGAGCTGTGATAGATTCAGGAAAAAGTTTAAATTGCGAGCTAAATTGAAGTGTGAGTGCTCTTAGACAGTTGACGCTGAGAGCTTGAATGATTGTCTTTAAAGCTAAAAAGGGCCGGTGGCTTAGCCAGGCAGAGCAGCGGACTCTTAATCCGCCGGTCGGGGGTTCAAATCCCTCCCGGCCCGTTTTTAACGGAAGTCGAATCTCTTACTCGTGCACTTCAAATCCTTCTCAAGCTCGTACAGTTCAACACCTATGCTTCTCCCTTCAACGCTGAGAACCATAAAGGATGGTTTCAGCGATGCATTTCCTCCACTCCACACACCTGTTGCCGATCCGGGATTCAGCAGAAGGACGCCTTTCAGGTAAACATCAGGAGAGTGTGTATGTCCCGAAATCAAAACGTCAACACCAAGTTTTCTCGCCACTTTTATCAGCTGCTCTCTGTTGCCTCTCGGATAAACCTGATCTCCGTGGATAACACCTGCAACAATCTCATCAAGTTCCAGAATTTCGTACTCTGGGAGATTAAGGTGATCCATGTTCCCCCTAACAACTGAGAGTCTTTCTCCAAGGCCTTTGAGGTAATTGAGGACTTCTTCCCCTGTTAAATCACCCGTGCAGACGACAAAGTCATAGCTCTGGGATTCTATGAACTCAGAGACCTGCTTGGGAAGTGATGCAGCTCTTCTCGGTATGTGTGTGTCTCCAATGACAAGCACTCGCATGGGTTTATGTTACTTCTAGAATAAGAAACCCTTTCGATTTATTTCTCCCTCGGCATGCAGATAACTTCCCTCACCTGCATGTCGAAGAAGCTGTTCATATGCGCTGGTCTTACAACGATTGCGGTGTCAGCCCCTCTGCTTCTCCCACCGACAGCAACAACTTCTTCGATGGGTATAGCTCCACCATCAGCGGCCATTATCGTTATCTCAACGCAGACTTTCAGGCCATGCCCGAAAAGAGAGCGTAAAGCCTCTGCAATCGCCTCCGTCCTGCTTGCCCCACCAAGCTTCCTGCTTATGCTCCTCTCAAGGCCGGAAAGGATGTGAGATTGTCTGACGATTTTAACTCCCTCTTTCCTGAGCTTATCTTCGATTTCAGGATCCATTGAGTCTTTACCCTCCTCGTAGAAGCCCCTGTGGTAAGTCACAACGACGAGCTCAATTCCAGCATTCTTTACAAGCTCCAACGCCTTAATCGCAGTTTCACCTGTGGAAGAAGCAACGACTAAGTACTTTATCCCGAGCTCTTTCGCCCGTTCAATTGCAAGCTTAAGCGTTGCATCGGTGTTCTCCTTACCGGGTTTTTCAAAATACGTTATCTTTTTCTCCATCACTCTCCCTCCACCTTCCCTCAGACCCGATAGGACATAAAAATGAATACTATTGACAGAATCATCAAAATTATTGCGAGTATGAGTGCATAGACTGCAAATCGCGACTCTCCAAAGACTATGGGTATTGGCCCTATTAGAATTACGCCCCCTCCCCTGACCTTTGCCCTCTCTTTATCTCCATCCTCAAATTCGTGTTTGTATTCCTCATAATCCCTGTATCCCCCGTAATCTCCTCTGTATCTCTGTCTGTACTCTTCATACCACTCAGGTCTTTCAGCAGGATATTCCTCTGTAAGCCCTCTCAGAATCAGGAATACACCGGCAGCGATGAAGATGACTGCAACTATCTCAAGCATTCTACCACCTCGTGAGTGAGTAAACAAAGAGGAGCATGACTGCCGCAATTACAAGTCCAAGCAGAGCCATTTCTGGTGAGGAAGCAACGACTATCGGGATCGGGCCAACTATGATCACTCCTGCTCCCGAAACGTTTTCTGCCTTTGACATCATGAGTATCGCAATGCCTGCAAACAGCAATACAAGGCCGATAAAGACCTTATCGGGGCGCATGTTTTCTGGTTACACAGGTTGCTTAAAATCTTTAACCGTTAAACGTTAACCGTTACATTCATCTATAACATGCCGATTGCTGGGTATGTGCCTTTCAAAAAGAGAGAGGGAGTTCATTGAAGACTGGCTTTCCTGTGTTGATGGAAAGATGACTCTTCTGCAGTTCACTGAAAAGTGGAGAAGCGAGAGCAGTGACTGGAAGGTTTACATGCGCGTTTTAAGGCATAGAATTTCGAAGAAGTACGATGTAATGTTAAAGGATTTGCTGCTTATGAAAAGGTTTCTGGATCTGGATAGGCATCCATAATCACTTCTTCACAATCTTTGCCACAAAAAAACCAGAACACCCGTGTTTGTGAGGATAAAATCGCCTTGCCTTTCTCATCTCTTTGCTGAACTCTATATCGCCGACCCCCAGTAAGGCTGGCTCACCCCACCTGATTTTTTCAAGTTCAACATCGTAGTTATCGAGAGCCCACTGAACAACCATCTCGTTTTCTTCTGGCGTGAGGGAGCACGTGGAGTAAACGATTCTTCCGCCAGGCTTTAGACTTCTAACTGCTGACTCAAGCAAATCACGCTGCAAAGCGTTGCAGAATTTTATATCTTCTTTCCCTCTGCTCGTCTTTCTTGATGGATCCTTGTGTATGATTCCCTCCCCAGTGCATGGAGCATCCAGCAGGATTTTGTCCGGTTTAACTCCAAGGTTGTGAAATTTCACAGCGTTCATCTGCACAACTGCTGTATTGAGAACTCCCATCCTGTGCAGGTTGTCTATCAGGGGCTGAACTCTTTCCGGATTTGCCTCGATTGCAACTAAAACACCCCTGTTCTCCATCAACTGTGCAAGAAATGTCGTCTTACCGCCAGGAGAGGCTGTAAAATCAACAACAAGATCATCACAAGACGGTGAGAGGACAAGAGGGGGAATGCATGAGGACTTGTCCATGACGTAGTAGTAACCCATCAGATACTCGGGAGTTGCTCCTATTGAGTAGGGCTCTTCAACCACTTTATAGCAATAAGGAACTTCTGTTTCCTCTACAGCAAAGCCTCTTGCCTCCATTCTGCCGATGAGGTCTTCTTCATCAACCTTCAGCGTGTTCACTCTTATGTACTTTGGAGTTCCTTCTTCCATCGTTTCTATTAGTTCTATGGCTTCATCTCCAAATATTGCAATCCATCTCCTGACTATGAACTCGTCGTATCCGTATTTCTTCGCAAGATTCTTTGAGAGGTCGGTAGAAGGGAAGTCGAGCACTTTCATTATCTCTTCTTAATCTTAATTTCCCCTTATCTCCTCTTATCTTCCCGGTCAAAGAACGGATTTTTGCCCGTACATGAGAGGGGTATTCCCATGGCTACATCCGATTTAATAACTCCAAGCTTTCTGGCCATCGTCCCAATTCTGTACATGACCCTGTTATCAACATTTATCACCGAGGCCAGCTTTACCGCTGAACCTATCGCTATTCCCAGATCGAGCAGTTTGAATGCGCAATTGGGGCCAGCAAAGTCCTTTCCCTGCCGTCTGCCAGCAGAGGCAAACTCGTCGCAGCTTGCATAACCACATGCACCGCAATTCAGCTTGAGTGGCTTTTCACCAACGACACCGAGCAGCAGAAGTGCAGAAGCCTCTTTTACACTCTCTCCATCCCTTATAAAGCCTTTTATTCCAGATTTTTTGCCGAATGCAATCATTTCGTCAGCAATTCTCTCCTTGTCTTCTCCGTCAACATAAACTATTTCGATGTCATCCTCACCCTTCGACTTCGGAGCGGTTCTTGCAGATATTGACATCAGATATGCAGCGGTCTTTACAGCTTCATTTCTGAGAGCTTCTTCTCGAAGTATCATACCTCAAATCTTTTTTACCGGTATATGAACTTGTCTCACTCCGAGCTCTTCCCATCCTTTGGAGTGTAGTGGTCACATTCTTCCGGATTTTTAAGGCAATTCCACTCCACACACTGTTTGTAGTACCTGCAGTCCTCGCAGCGTCGCATGAGCATTCTTACCATCCGGGCAAATCAGGTTTTCACATGAAGCACAGGAAAACGTAAAAGCAGTGTTAGCTGAAGGCAGCACATGGAGCTGTTTACACTCGATGTTGGCAGCGGAACGCAGGACTTCCTTCTCATCAGGGAAGATGTGAGGGACTGTCCGAAGATAATCCTGCCTTCGCCAACGAGAATTGTTGCCAGAAGGGTGAGGGAGGCAACCGCAAGAGGCAGGGACATCCATCTCACCGGTTACACCATGGGTGGCGGGGCATGTGTGAGGGCAATTAAGGAGCATCTGAACACCGGTCTGAAGGTTTACGCTGAGGAGAAGCCAGCCCTAACGATTTTCGATGACCTCGAAAAGGTGAAGCAGATGGGTATTCTGCTTCGCAAGCCCGAAGGCGATGTGAAGGTAATAGAGATGAAGGACGTTAACCTCCCATTTTTCAGAGATGTTCTTCAAGCGGTTGGAGAAAGGCTACCTGAAACGCTGATTGTGGCCGTGCAGGATCACGGATTCTCACCCAATGAAAGCAACAGGCGTTTCCGCTTCAGGATGTTTGAGAGAATGCTTGAGCGAAGCGGATACCTTCACGACTTTCTGTTTCATGCGGAGAAAATTCCGGCTGAGTTTAACAGGATGATGAGTGTTGCAGAAAGTGTGGAGGACTTCTGCGAAGAAGAAGGTCTGGATTTGGAGCTTTACGTAATAGATACAGTCTTTGCGGCTGTGGCAGGATGCATGCTTGATGTGGAGAGGTTTCCGGCACTCCTTCTTAACTTCGGCAATTCTCATATCATTGGAGCTGTTGTGGATAGAGACGGTCGCATATTCTCTCTTTTCGAGCATCATACGGGTGTTCTGAGGAAGAGAGGCACCGAAGGCATTGAAAAATTTGTCAGCATGTTTCTGAATGGAGAAGTGGGCAATGAGGATGTGTTCAACGATGGCGGTCATGGTGCATATATTGGAGAGGTGGTGGATGTAAATGATGTGGTTGCAACCGGTCCGAACGTGCATCTGTGCAGATACAGGGTTGCAAATCCCGCCGGCGACATCATGATCGTTGGCAACCTCGGCATGGCAGAACTTTTCGAAAGACTCAAAGATTTGAACTAAAAACATTCTGAGAAATGTCGTTGGCAGGACAACTGGAGACTCTTACAACTCAGAGTAACCAAGAGGCGTATTGGACTTCTCTGAATAAGGTGTTGACGAGTTCGACGAAAAGCCAAAGTATCTTGTGGTGTTCGTTTCAAAGGATGAACTCACAGACGAGGCAATCGAAAAAGCAAGAAGCAAGTAGCTGGCAGGAATTCGAAGAAGTTACGAGAGATATTCTGGAAGCTCACGGTTTCAAAACAAAGTTCAGGGTTGTGTTCAGGGATGAAGAGGGAAAGGCAGAGATAGATGTGGTTGCTGAGCGTTACGGCGTCATTCTTGCCATCGATGCGAAGCGTTACACCCATGGCTGGTACAGGGCATCAGCCCTCAGAAAGGAGGCAAGGAAGCATTTTCGACGATGCAGGCGTTACGGGAAGGTCACAGGCAGGGGCGTGGTTCCGGTTATTGTATCCCTGATAGATGATGGCATCGTGCAGCACGAGGGCTGCGTGGTCGT
>JARQZL010000040.1 GCA_029984855.1 Archaeoglobales archaeon
GGGGAGATAGGAAGCCTTCGAGAGACACTCTTACAAAAGTCGTTAAGGCGTTCAGAAAGAGGGTTGATGAGAACGGGCATGAAATCGCTGAATTCAACGTCAGGTTTCTCGAATTGCTTGCAGACTCGGACATATTCTGGGACGAGGTCGTCGAGATTACAACCTACAGGCCTGAACATCCGTACGTTTATGACCTGCAGGTTCTGGAACATCACAACTTCATAGCAAACGACATATTCGTCCATAACAGCCAGATACTCCGCTACGTGCACCGCATCGCTCCCAGAAGTGTTTACACGACTGGTAAGGGTACAACAACCGCAGGTTTGACTGCCACAGCAACTCGCGATGAGTACGATGGTCGCTGGACGCTCGAAGCCGGAGCGCTCGTTCTTGCGGACAAGGGAGTAGCCCTTGTTGACGAAATCGACAAGATGAGGAGTGAAGACAGAAGCGCTCTGCATGAGGCGATGGAGCAGCAAACCGTTAGCGTGGCAAAGGCAGGAATAAACGCAGTTCTGAGGGCGAGATGTGCTTTACTTGGAGCGGCAAACCCGAAGTACGGCAGGTTCGACAGATACGCTCCCATTGCAGAGCAGATAGATCTATCACCAACCCTTCTCTCCCGTTTCGACCTCATATTCGTTTTAACAGATGAACCCGACGAAGAGAGAGATAAAGAACTTGCGGAATATATACTGAGGACACATGAGCTCGGCGAGAAGCTCGAGAAGCTCAGAAATATCGTTTCTACAGAGTACACAGGAGAGGAACTTGAAGAGGAGGCAAAAGAAATAAAACCAGCCATAGATCCTGAACTGCTGAGAAAGTACATAGCCTATGCAAAGCGTACAGTTTTTCCTGTCCTGACTGAAGAGGCCAAAAAAAGAATAATCAGTTTCTATACTTCTCTTCGTTCCAATGTAAAGGAGGATTCAGCCGTGCCTGTTACTGCAAGGCAGCTCGAAGCATTGATAAGGCTCGCTGAAGCTTCTGCGAGACTCAGACTCAGTGACTATGTTACGCTTGAGGATTGTGAAAGGGTGATAGACATAGTCAGAAGGAGCCTCGGGCAGATTGCCGTTGACCCCGAGACAGGCGAGATTGACATCGATTACGCGTTTACAGGCACTTCAAAGAGCCAGCGGGATAAAATCATGATCATAAAGAGAGTTATAGGAGAGCTCGAGTCCGTACATGAGAAAGGGGCTCCGGAGGAGGAGATTCTGAGGTTAGTGGAGGAGGAGGGAGTGGATTCGCATAAAGCTAAGAGGATTCTGAGCAAGATGAAGGAGAGAGGTGATATCTACAGTCCCCGTATTGGATACTACAGAGTTGTCAGGAGAGATTGATATGCTATTGTGTTGCTAACTGAAACGGCAAAAGTTGCATAATGGCCTTGGGGGTTTTACCGTCAATCAAACCTCGATTATGAAATGCAGTTCTGTTGACGGATCTTTTAGGAGGGAGATCATTTCTCTATCAACATCCGATGCAGCTTTATTGGCCCTTACAATCAGGGTTCTATCACACACGTAGTTGCTTTTCCTGATCACTATGTCTGTTGGGTGTCTGAATGTCAGATGATGAGACCCGTATCCCTCAACTTCCTCCTTCAGCCCGTATGCAGGTAGATACAGGGTTATTTTTGCCATCCTACCCTCTATCAGAGATGTTTTTACTTCCTGTGGAAGTTCTGAAATCGACCTGTTAGCTCCAACTCCAATTATGCAATCACCCTCTATCGTCAGATTTTCATCCTTCGTTATCTCAAGAGTGGTTTTATGTCTCGCCGTTATATTTGGATGTCCCCGGGCTATTACAACCGCTCTCATATCTTACACACTCCTCTCCAGTCGCAGCCCTTGCATGCTTCTTTTTTCCAGACTGCAAGTACATCTCTTACTGAACCAACACTGCCCCACTCAACTTTAGAGTTAAGAGGGGTCGAGAGTAACCTGATTGCAAGCTCATCAAGCCTCCTTATCTCCCGATTTGCTTCATCAGAATGTGTGCAAATCCCATTTCTGTTATATGGACAGGCAATGCAAACGTCATCTTCTCCCTCCACAACTTCGACTCCCTCCGATTTAGCCTTTTCCAGAACTCTGTAAAGGTTTTCGACGAAGTCCTTGCTATATCCTTCTCCTCTATAGAATTGCAGGCATATAAGATGGTGTCCTCTGAGCCTTACCATACCGTGTTTTTTACATGCATGCATAAAACTCCTACCCCTCTATTTCCTGTGGAGAGTAAAAGTGACGGGATTAGTTTTTAGTTACATAATTCTGTAACGCCTTGGCTCTCTGAATTTAATAGAGCTTTCTGAGTTTTTCAAAAATCTCAACTGCTTTGTATATTGTGTCTACAAGCTCCTTTATACTTTCAGCATCATCCTTTCTATCGAGCTCCTGTAATAGCTTATCAATAGCCTTTCTTACAGCCTCCAGCCCCCCTTGCCCCTCCTGTTCCCCCTCTTTCTGCTCAGCAGGCTTGGCAGGCTTATCGTCAGGCTTATCAGGAATGTTATCTTTCTCAGACCTGCCCTCCATTACAACATCTCTGCCGCATGAAGGGCAAAACACTCTTGTACCCTCTCTGAAAAGAGGGACTTTACAGTCTGGACAGTAGTGTGAGAGCATTCTTGCACCCTTGCACAGCAACTCGGCCATATCCGAAATTTTTTTATCCTCCATACGTTGATGTTGATAGGCCGTTATTAAACTTTCACTTCTGGAGGTGATATAATGGCGGCGCAGGTGCCAGAGAGTGTGCTGGAAGTTCTTGAGAGGATAACCCAAGATGATACGGTTCCCCGGAACATAAGACGTATTGCAAGCGAAATCAAAGAAAATCTGTTGCATGGAGAGGACAGTCTTGCAGTAAGAGCTGCATCGGCGATATCGATACTTGAGGATATCTCATCAGATCCAAACATCCCTATGCACGTTAGGACTCTAATCTGGAATGTATCAAGCCAGCTTGAGAGGATCTCAGTTGAGAAGGAGTAGTTCTTACCAGCTCGTTAAGCTCCATCTCTGAAATCCAATTGATATACTGCAGGAGGTTTGACACACAGGTAGTTATGAACTCTTCAGCTCTGTATAGAATCAGAAGAGTTCCTGAACGAGAGATCCTTAAATTGCCCCCTTCTGGCCTCACTATCACCCCTCCATTTAAGTGCCCTTTCTGTCAGGTTGTATGTCCTCATCTCCTCACTCCTCATCTCATCGAGTTGCTCTTTAATTCTCCTCGCCTGTTCATCAATAAGCTCCAATACCTTTGCGTATCCAAGTTCCTTCCTGAGTTCAAGAGCGCTCATTATAATAGCCAGCGGGTTTCTGAGTCTGTCTGCAGAAACTTCAAACTGAGTGAGGTTCGTCATTAGCTGCTCAAAGGCCATTTGCTTATCCTGCTCAACCTCGTAAGCGTTGAGGGCAAACGCTATATTCCTCGATAGCTTCTGCAGGAGCTCAACCTCCTCATCGATGAAGTCCGAGCTGGAATGGATTGTTACCACACCGTAATTCCTGTTTTCGTAGATCAGAGGCAATGACAGTACAAACCTGTGAGGATATTTTCTGAGGCATTGCTTGCAGAGGGGTGACTCTATATTGCTCTTCATCAGTCTCCCATCCATTGCACTGGCAATTGCTGGACAGTTACCTATGGCCATCTTCACCTCTTTAACAGGTATCCCGATGGATTTAACGGGCACGAGTTTTTCGTCAATGTTCAAGGCTGTAAAAACTGCACTGTACAGCACACTGAGCTTTTCACATATAGTTGTCATCAAGGTCTCAGGATTATTCTCTCTTGCTACAACCTCGTTAACTTCAGATGTTGCACGAAGCAACATGTTGAGTCTCTCCAATCTGTTCTCATAATTCTTCCTCATGGTTATATCTCTCGTAATAATGAGAACAGTCTCTGGTTTTTTATCTCTACCGTAGATGAGATTTCCTCTTGATTCGACCCATTTGTATGAACCATCTTTACACAAAATTCTCGTCTCAATCGTTCCGGACTTACCCTGAAGGAGGAGTTTGAATTTTTGCTTTACATACTCCCTTTCCTCTGGATGTATCAGGTCGACGAAGTCTCCACCTATCAACTCCTCAATATCGTATCCCAGCACCCTTTTAAAGGCACTGTTACAGTAAAGCCTCCTCCCCTGAAGGTCGAGGAGGGATATCAGATCGTATGCATTCTCCGTTACAAGCCTGTACTTCTCTTCACTTTCCCTGATGAGATCCTCCATCCTCTTCCTGTCAGAGATATCTCTTACCGATGAGAGAATGCCGGTTATACTACCTGACACATCGTGGACGGGAGCCTTAAGAACCAGAAACCACCTTTTTCCATTTACACCCGTCAACTCATCATCCTTTACAAGAGGTTTGCCACTCCTTAATACTCTCTCATCATCCCCCCTCCATGCTCTTGCCATATCCTGAGAGAAAATATCAAAATCCGTCTTTCCTATTATCTCACACTCCTTCTTACCAACAAACTGACAGAATGCCTCATTAACAAGTCTGTAGACGAAGTTCTCATCCTTAAACGCAACGAGGTCTGGTGTGGAGTTAATTATAGTGTTTATCAGTTTCCGCTGGTCCTCCCTTTCCTTCTCAGCTCTGCGTTTGTCCATGGCAAAACCGATATCTCCCGCAACCTCCGTCAGGAGAGAGAGCTCCTCTTCATCGAAACGATCTATGTCCGCAAAGACTGCCAGCAGCACAACTCCTTCAGAAGTTTTAAAGGGAATTATTGCTGCAGAGTATTTCAACTCCTGCTTATGAAATGGACATTTACCGCAGTGCTCCTTTGTGTCATCAAAAATCACTGCCTTCCCGCTTTTTACTGCCTGTCCAACACATAGCGGAACAGTCCCTTTTACTTCAAAGAATCCGCCAGTTCCACTTTCCGCAATTTTCCTTATCTGGTTTCCATCATAAGTTGCTATAGCAACGTGAAAGTACTCTCTAACCTCAAGTAAAATTCTACATGCACCGGACAGCATCTTATTTGTATCAGGTTCTTTTGTAATTAACTGATTGACGTTCCTTATAGCCCTCAGGATACTGGCCAACCTCTTAATTCTCTCTTTATCCTCCTTTTGGCGTGTAACATCCCTCATTGATTTTATAATTCCCCTTACATCACCCTTCACACCTGTATACGGGGTTGTAACATCCTGAATCCACTTTCTGTTCAGGTATCTCTCTCCTTTTACAACAGACCTTCCCGAGAGTATCTGCCTCAGACAGCAAGACTCCGTGTTGCACCTCTCACTTTTAATAATCTCGTAGCACTTTCTGCCAACAACCTCTTCTGGCATAAGCCCAAACAAATCTCCAATAGCTGGATTTGCCGTAACAATATTGTAGTCTCTGTCTATGGTAAGTATTCCATCCCCAACCTCATCTAAAATCATCTTGAGCTTATTTTTTGCCTCCTTTATTCTTCTCTCCGGGATGATCAGCAGGGGAGAGACTGCAAGAACGAGGATGCAAGCATCAATAATCACACGGGTTACCGGAGTTGTAAACTTTGCCAAAGGTGTAAGCTCAATCAGTACCATGATAACAAATTCAGTTGAGAAGATTGCTAAGGCCAAGAGTAAAACAAGCTTCGTCTCTCCCACCACTTCTCTCCTCATCCCATCTCACCGGCTCACTATTTACCGTTCAGCAATTCTTTGAGTCTGAAAGTCCTTCTCTCCATTTTTCTCAGTTCATCAAGGAGCTTGTGGATTCTTGTTATCTGAGTCTCAACCTCCTCCAGAATTACCTCACTGCTTACCTCATTTCGGAGATCCAGGTAACCCCTCACAATAGCCAGCGGGTTTCTGAGTCTGTCTGCAAGGTACTCAAATTGCTTTATATTTTCTCTCAGCTGTTTGAGTGCAGCTTTTCTCTCCTTCTCCACTTCAATTGCCTTAAGAGCAAAGCCAAGATCCTCCATCAAGTCAAGAAGGATGGACATCTCCTCAGCACCGAAAATCTTTGGAATTGGAGAATTAAAGCTTAGAATCCCCCGGATCTTACCTTCATAGAGAATTGGCATCACAAGGGTTTGCATAAATCTGTGTTTTTCCTTCATTGGGCAGTTTATGCAGATTTTATCGCCCCACTTTACAACTCTGGCCTTACCTGTTTTCAGCACCTCTTCGACACATGGAAGGCACATCTCGAGATAATTCTTCAGCAACCCTCTGTTCAGCTTTCCTGTAACGCCAGCAAGTTGCACCTTATTATTTTTTACAATTCCTGCCCAAACAGACAGATAATCTTCGAATTCCTCGAAAGACTTGCAGGCTTTTCTCAGCAGTGCTTTTTCATTCTTCTCATGAACTATTAGCTGATTTATATCACTCGATATCTGGAGAAGTTTGTTGAGCTTGCGCAGGTTATCCTCCATCATCTTTCTCTCTGTGATGTCTTTTATCACCTTGTAACAACCTGCTGGTTCTCCGTTCTCGTCTCTCAGGATTGTTGAGGATTCAAGGCAGCTTATCACATCCTTGTTTCTGGTCAGGTATCTCACTTCAAAGTTCTTAGTAAATCCATGCGTTGAGAGACACTCCATAAGAGCTTCTTCATCAGAGGGGTCTGCATAGAGCTCGGACATGTCCTTTCCAGTAAGTTCTTCTTTTGTATAGCCAAACAGTTCTTCAGCAGCCCTATTCACTTCTACTATTTTACCACTTACATCCGTCAGAACCACTGCATCCATGGAGGATTCAAACAGTCCCCTGTACTTCTTCCTCTCCTCCAGTCTCTCCTCACATGCCCGTATCTTGGCAATACCTGCTGCCATGTGCTCGGATATTGTATCAATAAGTCTTCTGTCCATCTCTGTAAAACTCTTTCCTGACTTTACAATCAGCTGCATCACTCCCTGCAGTTCTCCACCAGAAATAAGGGGGACGGAGTACATCTCATTAAGGTCACACTTTATACACAGGTCGTGGAAGTGTTCTGTGTATCTGCTCACCTTCATATCCGGTATGTAGAGGGGTTCCATTTTCAAAGCCGTTACAACAGCAGTGCTCTTGCTGTTCTGGCTCACCTTCTGAATCTTTGCAGACCTCTCACCGAATTCCTCGTTAAAACCAACCTGCGTTATAGCTTTTAGCATTCCGTCATGATATATCAGAATCTCACCCATATCGAAGTTCAGGGCTTTCATGAGATTCTGTATGAGGTTCGTAGCAAGCTCCTCGATACTCTCTGATTTGCTTACAGCCTCTCCAACAAGTCTGTATAACTCGCTGAGCCGTTTAATCTCATCTTCCATCCTCTTTCTCTCTGTGATGTCCTCCATCGTCTCAATAGCGCCGGTAATTCCACCCGCACCTCTGAGCAGTGCAGCCCTGAAGTAAACCCACTTCTTTACATGGGGCAGATAGAGCTCAAGCTCGTACGTGTTCTCATCTACCTTCCTGATTCTCCTCTTTTTGACCTTCCTTCTCCTGTAGAATTCTTCAACACCATCCAGAACAACATCTGCGAGCAGCGGCATTGGTTTGGAGAAGAAAACCCTCCAGTGGTCAGAAGTTCCTATAATCTCCTCTTTCTTCATGCCTGTGAATTCCTCGCAAGCCCGGTTCCAGTACTTCACGATATGATTTTTGTCTATCACGAATGTGGGAATGGGCACGTTCTCGAGAATCTCGGCAAACTCATCATGCATGTCAAAAACCCTCCCGGAACCTTAAAGTAAAAACACACCCTTCTGGTTCATTGTCCTCAACAGAAACACTGCCACCATATTTCTCCATCAGAGTTTTTACAAGGTACAGTCCCAAACCAGTCCTTCCAGTTCTTTCTCCTTTAAAA
>JARQZL010000041.1 GCA_029984855.1 Archaeoglobales archaeon
CAGGACGTTTCAGAGCTAAAGAGAAGGGTTGAGACAGTTATTGCTGGACTCAGGAGAGGAGGAATTCAGGCTGAAATCCTAAACAGGGATGGAATACTTGCCTTATACGATCTCATAAACTACAGGAGGATTATGCCGGCAAATTACGATTCTACGAAGCTCCTTCTGAAGAGGGTGGGACAATGAGGATAGTTTCAGCTGTTAACGATACACTAGCAGGCAGGAAGAATGCAACAATAAGAAGAAAAGAGAAGAGGGTAAAGAAGAGGAGTATTCTTCCAAAGCTTTTCGATAGAGATGGCCATAGGGAAGAGGTAGATAGGAACATAATAGCACCTGAGCTAATAGAGGTCGAGAAGGGGCTGATAACGGTAAACGGTAATCCAATGGTTTTGAGCTACATCTCTGTCTACCCGGCTAAGGTCTATGAGGGCTGGATTGCCGATGAATTTGCCTGGAAGCCGTTTAGGCTCGATTTTACCCAATTCATTGAACCAGTGAGCGAGGAAAGGGTCATTGCAGAGCTTAACAGGAAAATCACCTCTCTTGAAGGTAAGCTTGCCGAGATGAGGAGCAAAGGCAGGATAGATACCCAGCACATCGAGCAGGAGCTCGAATACCTCTACAGATACAGAGAGGAGCTTACAGCAAGGAGAATAAGGCTGTTTACCTTAAGCACGTACTTTGCCGTTTCTCCCTTGAAGAATGACAGAAAAGCTACTGAAGATGCTCATGCAGAATTCATGCAGAAGATGAAGTCTAAAGGCGCTCAGCCTAAGAGGATCAGATACAGGATGCTCGATGCTTTCAAGTGTTTTCTTCCCGAGGGCAAGGATTTGCTTAGGAGGAGAATACTGGTTGACAGCGATGCTGCTGCTTCATGTTTCCCATTCGTTTTTCCTACGATCATGCATCCCACCGGCGTGCTTTACGGCTTTGATGCAGCAACTCGAGCTCCTATCATTATAGACAGGTTCAGCTTCGCCGGTCATAACGAAATTGTAGTTGGAAAAATTGGAAGCGGAAAATCATTCTTTGTTAAGCTTGAAATGCTAAGGTGGTTCATAAACGATCCAAAGATCAAGATTTTCCTCGTTGATCCCCTTTGCGGATTCACAGACTTGGCCGAGGTTCTCGGCGCCCAGAGGATTGTTGTTGGCAAAGCCACAATGAATCCTCTCGACATTATCGTTCCAGAGGGTAAACCAGTTGACGTGCTGAGAGAGAAGCTGATGGCTTTAATGGAGTTCTTCTCCACGTTCTTTGAAGAAGAGGTTGGAAGCTCAATGGACAAGACTGAATCCGGTGTGCTGAGAAAGGCTATACAGAAGGCGTACGAGGAGAAAGGATTTGGTAGTCCAGAATTCGAGACACCGATAATAGATGACGTAATTGCAAAGCTTGACGGCGTTGCTGAAAACCAGGAAGAGCGTAGTGCTGCAGCGAGGCTTAAGTCATCGTTACAAGCTTTCTCGCAGAAATCTGAATTGGGAATGTTCAACGGTAAAACGAGTGTAGATATCTACGGTAGAATAGTTTACTTCGACTTCAGCGAGGTTGAAGGAGTCGTGAGAAGCCCTCTTTTACTGCATGCAGTGTTAACTTGGATAGATTCGAGAGTTAGGGGTGAGAGTGGTAGAAAGATCGTCGTAATAGATGAAGCGCACTACTTCATGAGATACAAGCAGATCAGAGCGTTTCTGGAGAGGGGTGTGAGGCACTCGAGGCACTACAAGGTTGGATATACTCTGATCAGCCAGAGCTTTGAGGAATTCGTAGGGCATGAGGAAGGGAGAGTGATCTTAACGAACGCAAACATAGTCGTAATTTTCAGGCTCGATTCTATCCCGCAAGAGGTCAAAAAGATCCTGAACATCTCCGGTTTTGGAGAGAGGTTTGTAAAGGAGGCTGCACAGGGTAAAACTTCCGGATATTCTTCAGCCCTCATAGCTATTCCTGGGGAGGGTAACTATCACATCAATGTGCTTGCATCTCCGGGTGAATTGGAATTTCTGGGAACCGCTGGAAGAGGAGTTTAAAGAGTGTGATGAGCATGCTGGGATTGCCAAAAAAGCTTAGAAGTAAAAAATCAAATCCTAAGCCCGTACAAGAAAGAAAGGAAGCTAGTTATGAGGAACTCTTGACCAACAAGAGGTATGGTTATCCTCTGTATCTGGGCGTATACACTGACAATATAAGGGGAGACATACACGGTCCAATCAACTTTCAGGACAGATTCCGCCATGTATTCATCTGCGGTGCTACCGGATCAGGGAAGAGCACACTTCTCGTCAACATGATCGTCCAGGACATGCACGCTGGCCACGGGTTATGCTTCATCGATCCGAAGGGTGATGCCATTGAAGAAGTTCTCATGCGGGTGCCAAAACACAGAATCGACGATGTAATTCTGATTGATCCGGCAAATTACGATAAAGTAGTTGGATTGAACTTTCTCGAACTGCCTAAAAAGAATCTGAGCGATGCACAGCTGACTGCAATCAAGGAGGTAATAGTCAGCGACCTCGTAGCTCTAATGAAGCAGCAGACGAGGATTTGGGGTGAAAGGTTTGGCAGGATTTTTGAAACATTAATCAGGGCTGTACTTGACTTCAATGAGAGGACGTCAGAGGAGGATCAGCTGACGTTTCTCGATCTGTATGTCCTTCTTACGGATGAGGAGATAAGGAACAAGTTTGCAGAGTCTGTAAAGGATCCGATCATCAGGGAATACCTCCTGAAGATAAACGAGATGAAAGAAGACGTGATGGAACCTGTTATCAGGCGTTTGAACGACTGGGTCATGAATAAAGTTGCAAGACAGATTGTTGCACACAGAAAGTCATCATTTGATTTCAGAGAGGCTATCGACTCTGGAAAGATCATCCTCGTGAGAATTCCAAAGGGCGAGGTTGGAGAAGCAATAATGCAGCTCGTAGGCTTAACGGTTATATCGAAGATATGGGCTGCCGCAAAGTCGAGAGTCGATACGCCACCAGAAGAACGAGTCCCATTCTTCTTGTACGTTGATGAATTCGCAAATTTTGCATTTGAAGGTTCAACGTTCGATGAAATCCTATCAGAAGCGAGAGCGTTTAAGCTCGGGTTAATTCTAGCTACCCAGTATCCAAGTCAGCTCTCCCATGAGATAAGAGAAGCAGTCTACGGAAATTGTGGGACGATCATTACATTCAACCCGCAGAACCCCAACGATGCAAAAACGCTGATAAAGAGGTTTCCAAGCGTGAAGGATGAAGATCTGCTATCTTTGGGCCTGTATACTGTAATGCTACGTTTAATGGTAAGAAACGAGCTATCCGATCCATTCATAATCAGAACTTATCCACCTACAACTCCAGTTAGAAACAGAAACGAGATCAACAGAGTTATCGAAAGATCTCTTTCACTTTACGGCAGGGAGCGCATCTCGGAAATGGATCTGTCCGCAAGCCTGAGAAGGATCAAGGAGATGAACAGGTTCTCATTAAATGGTTTTGTGGATGAAATGGTTGAAGTTCTCTACAATCTCGTTATCAAGGGCTTGGATCTTAACTACAGGAATTTTGCTGAAGAAGCAAGAAGGAGAGCAATAAGTGTCACTGAGCAGCAGTATGCCAATCTTTTGGAAATCTTTGACAGAATGGACCTGATAGAACTCAGAAGTGAACTCGTTAAGGGGAAGTATACGGCCAATCCAAAGCCCGACAAAATTAGATCTTACTTCTGGGACGGCAAGTTTAACACGATTCTTTCTGGTTTAATTGACCATAGAAAACTTGTTGAGAGGGTTTACGAGTTCTTCACCCAGCTCGGGTTTGTTGTTGAAGTTCCCGTAGCTAGAGATGCGTACATGCCCGATCTACTGCTAAAATACCCCGCTGCGATGAACTATCAGGAGATGGACAGGATATATAGAGAAATGAGTAAGAGTGGAGCATGGCAGTTAACGAGAGGTAGAGAGGCTGCGGTTGAGATAGAAACAACAACGCATACTCGTCCTGGACAGCTCTTAACAAAACTGAAAAAAGCATATAGCTCTGGCAGGGTTGCAATATTTGTTGTAATGGGTTCTGGAACTACCGTAAAGGAGTACACTTCAACTGCGAGGCAGATACTTCAAGTTCTTACTGATATGAGGGGCAGAAGTGGTTTCTATACTACCGATGAGCCGGAGAGGGATCACAGGGGCAGAAAGCTTTGGGTGAACAAGCATACTGGTGAGATAGCATATGAGTCAAACGGTATGCTCTTCAACGCTAAAACCAACGAGTTAGAGTGCACGGTTAGAGAAGCCAAAGACAAGGGCTGGACTGTTAAAAGGACGGTTTTCGACCCGTACAAGGAGTTTGGAGACGTTATGCCTGAGCAGGGCAGAGATTTTATTGTGCTCATCTTCCCGCCAGATGATTTCGATTTTCCCGTTGTGCAGGTGATAAGAGCGGGAACTGGATTCAAGCTGATTCCGGTAAGGAGGAGCGATTCAGAGTTCTGGAGAAGGATAATGGGAGAGGAAACAGCAGGAGGAAGAGAGCTTACTGCAGCTTTAGAGTATGCGCTTAAGAAGTACTTGAAGGGCGAAAAAGTAAGTGACAGGTACATAAAAAGAGGGATAGATGAAGATAGGCTGGAAGAGTTGCGTAGAATATTCCAGGATGAGGACGATGACGAAGAATAGTCATGATTAAGCTATCTGTTCGTAATATAGAGTTGGCTTATCCGATTCTCCAGCTAACACCAGCTCCTCCTTTGCTTAGATTAAGCGGGGCAGAAGCTGGCTTTCTTCTCGCTCACGTAACGAAAAGTAAGCTGGACAGGGCTTGCATCATTGCCGCAAGTATTGCCCTCAAAAGAGATAGGATAACAGAATCCACGCTTGTTAAAGAAACGAGCAAGAGGTTAAAAGAGTTTGATATTGCTGATAGGATATCAGGAATAGCCGTGAGAAGGCTTAAGAAGATGGGAATTCTTAGAGGAGACAAAATCTTACGAGCTCCCAAAGGTAAGGAGAGGACGATTTCATTTTACGATGATACGCTGTTTTTAGATTATATTTCAAAAAAGATGAGGGGTTTTGTCTGGATTAAGGGAGATACATTGATCATAGATGGCGTAGCACTCGCATATGCGTACTTGAAGAGCGAATTAAACCCAACTCTTAGGGCTGCGAGGCTCTTTGCCGATGAACTCAGCAGGCAGTTCGTGCCAAAGGGAGTTCTAAAGAGATGGCATGCAAACTTACTTTCAAAGTTTATGACTATGGATGTTGAAGTTTGCAATGATTGTCTTAGTGAAGAGGAAGAGATTGCTGTGAGAAGCTGTGAAGTTGTTCCAGCCCTTCATAGGTTGCTTTCGACAAAAACTGGGAGAGCTGAGATCAAGCTTCTAAGGCTAAAACGCTGCAAGTATTCTTCAGACAAAGTAAAAGAAAAGGTTACGGCAAGAGATGCACAGAAAAATCTACCTAAAACAGTAAGAAAGGTGTCGATTATCGATCCAGAGCTGCTCAGCATTGCTGACTTTCCTTCTGGTTCTCTTGTTGCTGGTAAGCTTTGCGGACTTGCGGTCAGCCATGCTTTAAGTAGGTTGAGGAAGGATGATGTTATCGCTGCAGATGCTATACTTCAGGCAGCCTATAACATCAGTAAGGATGAACTTGTGATATCGTTCAGAGATGTAGCAAAACTCGTGTTGGATGTTCTCTAAAAATGGCAGTATCTCAAAGTGTCTACAAGTCTCTAAAAATTAAGCTTTAGTAATAGTATTGAATATTATTAATAATAAAGTATAAATCTGTCATAAAGACCTTTATGCCCCACTAATTCGCAAGTAGTTCTATAGACGTATAACTCGGGATTGTATCCTATCTTATAGCCATCCTCTTTTTTCCATGCATTTTTCCCTACTTCAAGAGGAGAATCAGACGTGCTCTCAAGAATGTACCAACCTTCACGAGTTTCAATCTCTACCCATGCATGTCCATACCAACGATATTTGCCTAAAACAACTCTTACGTATTTATCATATATTCCTGATGCAATTAATAGGGAAGCTAACAAAAAGGAAGTATCTTCGCAATCTCCCAATTTTCTCATTAGTGTTTCTTCTGGAAACGCCCAAAATTCTTCATATCCATAGAGCTTTTTATCTCTTACATACTTGATTTCAAGACTTACAAAGTTAAAAACTACTTCTACTATCTCTTTCCCTTCTCTTTCAGCAATTCTTTTCAATTCTATTGCTTTTTCTCTTACTACGGGATTATTTGGGGTAATAAACTCATTAACTCGATAATCTCTTTCTGGCCTTGCACGATATTTCGGGCAGATCATCAACATGGAAAATTGTAATTTTTCTTTATTAACTTTATCTCAGTCTTTAACTTTAAAGAAGAATAATAATTTTAGATGATGGCTATTATCAGAATAATAAACCATACTACCAGCAATATCAATCCTATCTCATCGCTTTTTTGTTCATGATTACTACCGATTGCAAATTTATGCTTTTGATAGGCACATTCGTCTGCCCAAAACACGAGTGCAAATCCGTAAAACATACTAGCAATAATATTGAATTTAAATCTTAAGAAAATTAAGCAAGCATTGATAGCCAAATAGCATGGTGATAATGCTCCCACATTTCTAGTTTTCTGTCATATTTCGATCCCGCAAAACCTTGCCACCACAAAAAGTCTAATAAAATTGCTACTGCAATACTCAAAATAAAAGCGAAAGGTTGGCTTATGATATCGCTCAATAAAAATAAGAGAGTTATTATAATAGGTAAAGAGAACAATATACACTTAACATACTCGATGGATTTCATTATAGAGCAATAAAAGAACTTCCACCTTAATAAATTTTATCACACAGATTTTAAATAATTAGCTAACAGTTAAATCTTTTATCTTCTCAAGCTTCTTGCAAGCGATCTCTATCTGTTTACTCACATCAGACCTGATTGCAAAAACTCCCTTAAGCGAATCTACGAGCTTCACATCTTTCAGCATTTCGATTATATTATTAATCTGAGCTTTTAACAGCTTTAAATCACCTCTTTTCAAATGTTTAGCTATTCTTCCTATATCTGCATCTTCTATCAGCACGACCACATCTCTCACATCAGCTTTCCTTCCCGAATGAATTTTAAATGCTATTAGTAGCTCTTTTTCTGGAACTCTTGCACTAGCAGACATTTCTATGCCTGCTATGTTAGTTATCACCGAATAACGCTTTACATAATCGAAGCTCCAAGAAGCTTTTGTATTTCTACAAACGAGACTCCCAACGAGCAAATCTACTGTTACAGGCAAATCATTTATTCTCTTCACATAGTTTACGAATTCTCCGCCATAAACCTCATCAAAACCAGCCCTTTCTAAATTCTTCTCAAATCCCCTTTCTCTCAAAATTCTCTCAAATTTCTTAACATCTTCTTCCCTGATGATAATGTCGAGATCTACTGAAAATCGATGTCTGGCTAATCCGCTAACAGCATAACCTCCAACAACTATAAAATCCAGCTCCCTATCGAAAAATTCCTCAATCAATCTCAGAATTTCGTTTTCTCTCTCTATAAAACTGATCATAACTACTCGAAGCTTTTTACTTCTTTATACTTGATTTTCAATCCCAAATTGTACATTTCATCCAACATTTCTAAACCTGGCTCATAGGAGTATATATTCTTCCTGCAGAAGTCTATGGTTTCTTCTAATGGAATGACGCTAAAACCTTCGAGTTCTACAGTTTTAAAATCATTCTCTGGATACAATACGTAGAAGCAACCGAATAATGTTTCTTTTATAGGTTCACCGTTGATATAGTATTTCTTGTCCTTGGATTTAAAGAATCTCCGCCATTTAGTTAATTCGCGCTTCTTGACCTTCAAGTGAATGGGATAGAATGCAAAAAAGCGATCAACGTTATAGCCACCTTTCGTCCAGAAAAAGACAGCATCTGGTCCTGTGAAAGCGTATTTCATTTTTGCCTCCTTAACTAATTCATAAGCATTGCTAATGTTGATTTTTTTCGCTATGTATTCAGTAGGTGAATTAACCCTATACTTTCCCCAGCCAATTCTCTCCAAAAATCCCTTCTTAACCATATCATGCAATACCTTATTTGGACTTGAACTTGGAAAAGTTGCCTTAAACTCCTTAGCTGTAAACTCCTTCTTCCAGCTCTGCAATATACTCCATAAATCATAGTATAACATGAATATTACTGTGATGGTAACATTTTAAAAAGCTTACTGTCATTAAAAAAGGTGTCAGCGTAATCACCTTAGATAAATAGTGTACTGAGTAGGAAAAGTTGACACGTAAGGCTGAGTAGCTTGCAGAGAAGGTCGAAGAAGATATAAAGGTGCTAGTAACATTAGCTAATCGATTTAAGAAGGGAAAAACCATATATTGCATGTCCTTATAAAGTAATAATAGTCTAATAAATTTGAAAATATTTTACTATTTAATATCAGTTGCTAGGGGTTATCTGCTTAGGTTTGAAAAAGTCAAAAGCCTACGGCCCTGAAACTAAGTTTCTAGGGCCTGGACCGGGATTCGAACCCGGCTCCTGGGATCCACAGTCCCAGAGGATAACCTCTACCCTATCCAGGCCATATTCAGAACACCTTTATTTTTCTCCGATTTGTTTTAAAATTTTTTGCTGCTGGTCTGCCGGCTACAGGAAAAGAATATCGAGTGGTGGTTTTTCAAAGAGTCCCTTCTCTTCGGCCATCGTATAAAGCTTATCAATCCCCTTCACAACAGCCTCATCCATCTCGTATGTGTAATTATTGACGTACATCGTCGCAAATCGCTTTGTGGTTTCTTTGTCGAGCCCTCTTGAATACTTCATCGCGTAATCCGCAGCCTCGTCAGCATTTTTCAACGCATACTCGATGCTCTCTCTCATCGCCTTAAGAAAAGCTCTCTGAGCATCTTCAGGCATACTCCTGCTGATTGCGTTGACACCGAGAGGAAGAGGAAGATGCGTTTTTTTGTACCACCATTCCCACAAATCAAGTATCTTGACGAGTCCATATCTTTCGTAGGTTATCTGACCCTCGTGGATGAGCAAGCCAGCATCAACATTCCCGTTCTTAACAGCCGGAATTATCTCATCGAACCTCATTTTAACGGGTTCAAACTCATCCAGTGCGAGTTTCAGAAGAAGATTTGCCGTCGTGTACTCTCCCGGAATAGCTATCTTCTTATTCCTAATACCTGTCTCCTCATTCGCAACGACGACAGGACCGTATCCATCTCCAACGCTTGCTCCGGCGGAGAGAATTCTGTACTTACTGTACAGGTATGCGTAGGCATGGACAGAAATAGCAGTCACATCGAGCTCTCCTTCAAAGGCCCTGTGATTAAGAGTTTCTATGTCTTCTATAACATTCACAACCTCAAATGGCACGTCTATCCTGCCTGAGGTCATTGCGTAGAACATGAATGCATCATCGGCATCCGGTGTGTGTGCAACTCTCAATTTCATGCTTTTGCCATCCATGCCCAGCATATCATGGCCAGGTTAAATAGTTTACCGGCATTTCGGGCATAATATTTAAAACCTCCTGCCTTACAGCCCCCATGTTCGTGCTCTGCCTTGTAAACACATACGATAAATTGAAGCTTCATGAAATACACCTGAGAAGTGTAGCAAGAGCTGCCCCCCTGTGCTATGCGTTTGGCCTTCATTTGGCTCTCCTCGACTTTCCATTCTGGAAAGATGAAAGTGAGATTGTTACAGCTGTAAGAGAGTATACAACAATAGGCGAGCATGGCAGGTATCTTGAAGAACTCAACAAAAGCGGAAGATTCCATCTTGTCGAGAAAATTCCTGCACATTTCGGAGTTCCGATCGCCACAACATCAAAACCGGACAGAAGGAAGAGTATAGATTTCGAAAACATCCTCTCTCTTCCATCCGCAACATTTTTAATGGGACTTGGAAGGAAAGGTTTGTCCGGGAAAGTTATGAAAAAAGCAAAATACCACTGGGACGTAACTCATAGGGGTATCAGTATGGAAACCTGCACGGCGATGGGGGTCATTGCTGCTCTTGTGGGGTGCAGATTATGGAAGACATAAGAGTCTGTCCTACTCATGGATTTTACAGAGGAGAAAACTGTGCTTGTGGATACAGAGGGGAGCTAATTCTGGATAAGGAGAGAGTTGAGAGACTTGGCAGGTTTATTTCAGGAGTTCTGAGGCACTTCCCTGATAAGTTCAGGCTGGAGGTAGACGAGAACGGATGGGTCAGCTTTGAGGCACTTGCAAGGGTCGTCAGAAGAAAGTACAGATGGGCAAACCAGTGGCTGATAAAGGCTATGGTATATACAGACAAAAAAAATCGCTATGAACTGAAGAATGGCAGGATAAGGGCAAGATACGGGCACAGCATCAAAGTTAAGCTCAGCGATTATCCACCCGCTGAAGAGGACGTACTTTACTACGGCACGGGAGAGGAAGAGGCTCACAGGCTTCTTGAAATAGGAATCAAACCTGTAAATCAGACCTTTGTTCATCTCTCGGCAAGCATAGAGAAGAGCAGAGAGGTTGCAAGGCTCCGCACAGATGAGCCAATAATTCTGGAAATAGATGCAAAATCTGCAAGAAAGAACGGAGTGAGAATTATAAAAGCCAATAAATTCATTGCCCTTGCCGAAGAAGTACCTCCTGAGTACATCAGGTTGGTATAGTCAGGATAAGTTAAGAAACTTCAGTGGATAGGGTTATGGCAGAAGTAAATCTGAGGTATCTTTTCGGTTACACCAATATTGACTTCTGAACCAATCTTCAGGATAACCAGAACCGGTTCGGTAAGATTAACCCCCTCAAAGTGCACACAATTCTCTTTTTCAACCGGGAAAAGAAAATCTGCGTGATTGAAATCTATTTTCTCGATGGTGTAGTTGTCTGTACTGAAAAGAGATTTTACGTCGTCCTCAATAATACCTGCACCGAAGAAGAACACCTTAATAGCAGAAACAGCATCAAGCGTGTAGTGCACCTCAACCCTGATGCTGTTATTGCAGTAGCTGACCTCGGCTTTATCAAAACTCAGGGCCATTGCAGGCTGGACAATTAGTGCAAGAACTGCAGCAATCAGTACTAACCGGCGGGTGACGACCATCCGCTCCCCCCTTTTCCTCCAAAAATATAAGGTTTTCGAATCGAATTTCCTCTAACTTGTATGTATCTACCTCGGCCTGGAGTACCCCCACTTCTCTATTGCCTTTGCCAGCTCAGGATGTGTTCTGGCATACTCGTCAAGAGTAAGTTCTTCCCTTACCGCATCTATCGCTTGCCTCAGTGCCCTCGCTCCTGCATGGGTACCATCCGGATGGCCGTGCACTCCCCCTCCAGCTTGGATTATCACATCATTCCCGAAGAGGTTTATGATGTCCGGAACCAGTCCAGGATGGAGACCTCCAGAAGAGACCGGAAAGACAGGCTTAACGTACCACCTCTGCCTGCAGAGGTCTGCATACTTCTTCACCTCCTCTCTGCTCCCTTCCATCTTGCCAACACCCGTGCCAACGTGGAAGTTATCAACTCCAGCAAGCCTTGAGATCTTTATCAGCACCTCCATTGAAATCCCATGCTTTGGATTTCTCGTAAGGGCAGCATGCATAGCCCTGTGGGCGTGGATTCCGAGGTTACACTCCTCTCTCAGCATCTGAACTGCAGAAAAACCTGCTGTAAGAACATCGACCATCACATACTCATTGCCATAATCTGCGACAAGCTTTGCCCTTCTCAGCATTTCATTGCCTGTTGCCGTTACGTTCGCAAGATAGACTTTCTTTTCTCCTGTCTCGTTCTCAGCTTTCTCTCTTGCCTCCATCACTTTATTTAACCTGTTCTCAAACCTCACAAAAGAGAGACTCGTCAGGTTCTCATCATCTTTTATAAAATCTATCCCCCCAGACCAGGCCTGATAAGCCACTTCTGCATACTCTTCTGCATCGAACCCAACCTTTGGCTTCGGGACTGTTGCCGTTAGCGGCCTGTCATCAATGCTGAAAAGCTCTCTCACACCGTCTATTCCGAGCATGGGGCCGGGAAAGTACTTGCAGTATTCGGCCGGGAATATTATGTCTTCAAGCCTCAGGTTTTTGATTGCTCTCATCCCGAAAACATTACCTGCAACGCTGCTGAGGAGCTGAGGTATGCTCCCCTCTTCAAAGAGCTCAAGAGGGTAGGCTATTCTGACAGTATCGCCCTCAATCTCGAAAACCTTTGCCATGAGCCCCCTTATTCTGTCAGGAAGCTTTGCGAGTGTTGTCCACGTACCAACCGAACTTTCAGATGCTATTCTGCCAGCAGCCTCTTCAATCGAAATACCGTCCGGTTCAACTTTAAAAACGCAGATCAGCTCGCCCTCTTTTGGTTTGTAGCCTGTATCGACAAATTCGGTATACCATTCAAAGCCCATAGAATCCGAGGTGTCGGAGGGGCTTATTAGCTTTCCGCAGGTTTTAGCTGAAAGCGCTGATAGCCAATTGCGCAAGCTATGAGGAGATGAAATTTCCCTGAAAACCTTAAAATACATTACTGAGAGATTCTTATTGTGCGGGATTATGCGATAATCGGGATGGATGTGGATGAGTTTGCCATTGTTATGCGCAATCTCGATTTCTGGGAGAGGCTGATGAGTGTGAAGTTCGTAGAGGCGGATGTAGCAGGGTACAAAGTCACAGTTAAAGTCATGCCAGTGGCCACACCGGGCTTCTTTATTCTTGTTCAGGATGAAAAGGTAAAGCTTATGGTTGAGATAACAGCGGATAGTAGGATTGGATACGTGGATCTGAAGGAATTTGCTGAATTTGACGAAGAACTGCTGGAAGAGCTGAAGCGTAAAGTTGTATGTGAGGACAACAGAGGAGTAAGTCAGGATGGTCGCTTCTTTCCAAAATCGCGGAAGAGTGTTGAAATATTTGAGATGCTGATGCGATCAGCCACATGGAAGAGAGTGGGTTGAGTTTTTTCTTTTTTTGTTGTTTACGGGAATCAACTCGAAGTAATCAGATGTGAATTAAAATCAGGGGAACAATGAGCTGCCTTTCACTCAATAGCAAAGTAAAAATCTGCAGATTCGAAAAAAGAAATACGAGCTTGGATTTGAACCCGCTACTGAAATAATTGAGCGGACCCGGCGGGATTTGAACCCGCGATCCCCGGCTTAGAAGGGCAGAATTCAGCGAAAAAAAGCAGTAAAATCGACTTCAAAAAATACCGCGAGGAGTACATAAACTGGGTAAAAAGCAAGAAGAGAGGAGAGAAAGGGTTCATTGAGCCGGAGACCCTGAAGACCTATGTCAGCTACCTGGACAGGTACGCCAAACCGTTCAGCAACAAACAGGAACTTTCCAGGATGGTCGAGAAGGTTGATAAGGGAAGGCGCTGGTTCATCCTTGCATTACGACACTTCTTTAACTTCCTGGAAGAGAGGGATTATGTCGATGAGATTGAGCTGATGAGACTCAGAAAGGTTATCCCTGTTCCAAAGACCGGAGCACAGGCAGAGTACCCACCAACTGAGGAGATCTTAAAGGGGTATCATGTCCTTGAGGATGATGACGACAAACTTCTTTACGAGCTGCTTGTTTACTCCGGACTCAGGCTTGAAGAGGTATTCACCCTCCTGAAAACCTTCGATCCTGCAAAGCTCACCAAAGTGAACGACAAAGTTTACCGCTATGAACTCGTAATGGAGAGGGGGACGAAAAGATCCTTTAATGCCTACCTGCCAGCCTTCTTCATTCATCAGCTGAGAAGGCTCCGGGAAGACTACACCTATGACATGGCCAAGAAACGACTTAACCTCAAGAAGAGGGGAGTAAACATCACAGCGAAGAAACTCAGGAAGTGGTCTGACAACTTCCTCGTTGAATGTGGGGTCCCTGACAAGATTGCAGACTTTATCCAGGGAAGGGCAAAGGTCACCGTTGGAACCAAGCATTACCTTGAGATGGTCAGACATGCAGATCGATGGTATACTACTGTGGTTGACAGGCTCCCACGATTCGAGTCTCTCTTCCCCGAGAAGATCTCTTAACTTTTTTCCTCAATTAACCCCCCGTTAAAAGAGGACAACACCCCAGCTTTCGGTGCAAAATAAAGCAGAAAAGCTTATATTTCCTTAATCCAATATCTATTAGCCCCTGCCCTCTCTTCTGGAGCTGCACGCCGCCCGTCCTGCCTGGGTAGCCGTTACTTCCCGGCACTACCCCGACGGAGGTGAAAAAGGCGTGAGGAGATCAGTAGTGATCGTTAGAAAGCCCCCAGTGCTTTCAATTAAGCTGCCAGACATTGCCGGCGATGAAAGGGCAGTTGCGGGCATCCTTGGCGCAATGATGGCCATCGGTGTTGCAGCGATCGGCATGATCGTCATAATGTATGTGTTCGCGAACATTGCAACGCAGATCCCGTCCACGGGATGTGCAACAGCCGACCAGAACATACAGGACACCCAGAACACAGCGTGGACAGCCTTCAAACTCGTCGCCGTCGGATTGATCGTTCTGGCAGCGGCATTCATCCTCGGTGTGCTGATCCGGTCTTTCGTCGGCGGAGAGTGAGCAGCCAGCAATGACCAGGGGACCGGGGGTACCTCTTTTTTTAAATCCTACAAAACCTTGTACTTCACCGCCAGTTCGTCAATCGCCCGCCTGATAATCTCGCTCTCGCTTGAGACTCCAAGTTTCTCCTTCAACCTCTTGACCCGCTCGACGTAGGCAGGAGGGAGGTTTACATTTTTCCCCATGTGTGTTGGCCTCCCTGTGCTCTTATGAGCTTTTAGGCTCGCCCCAGGGTTCTGGAAGGGTGAGGGGGTCTCTGAAAAAATCTTATGAAGAATACTTTTTTTCAGCATTATCCTCCTCTTTCCCATGTGCATGCAGAATAAGGCGAGGGGGAGGGGGCACAGCCCAATAGCGCCGCACTCGAACCAGATCGACCCCTTGGTAAAAAATTTAATTAAAAGGCGGGGGGAGGGGGAGGGTTCCCTGAACAGTGGTCTATGAAGAACAGTAGAGGAGACTTCTTTTCAGCATAACCCCCTTCTCGCCTGTGTGCATGCTGGGAACACACAGAGGTGGGAGTATTCACCACGGCAAGGCACGCCGGAGTTCTCACGCGCGTGGTTAATGTATATCTATATAAGCTTAAAGAATAAAGAGGGGAGAGGGGGTACCAGAATCACTTTGTAGGTTTTGCGATCCTCCAGACCTTCTGCATGTAGAAGTCCTTCAAACGCTGCGTACTCCTCCTGAATTCCTTCACCCACGGGTCATCATTGAGCAGTCCCACAAAACCTAGGTTCACGACCCAGCGCCGATCATCGAGCGGCATATCCTTCAGTGTGACCACGGGGATCTCCGCGGGAATGAGATATGAAATCACGAACTCTTGGACTTTCCTATACGGTAAATCGGGTGTCCTGAATCCATCATCGACATCAGCTCTCTTCAAAGGCTCACAGAAGAAAATCAGGTCGTAGTCCTTGGCCATCCCGAGGTATCGCTTCAGTGTAACCTCCTTGAAGTACTCCATGTACTCCTCAAGCTTCTCGTAGTCGTTGTCATGCCAGAAGAGCGCAAAGAAGAGGTTGTCGTATATCGTCCTGTCCGTGAGAACAATGTCGTGTCTGGAGATCTCCCGCTCTTCCCTTCTGATCTGTTCCTTCAGTACCTCAAGCTGGAACTCTGTAGCCCTATCGCTCCTCCTGATCTCAGGGATGTTTTGGAACCCATATCTGATCTTCCATTTCACGAACACATCCCTTGCAACCTCTTTAACAACCGCGACGTCAAACCGATGACCCCTGAGAAATTTCCCGTAGTCGTTCACCATCGTGGTCTTCCCCGAGCCTGAAGGGCCAGAAAAACCTATCAAAAGCTTTTTACCGATCTTCCTCAATCTACCACCTCCACGTCAAAGAGAGTTTCTACTTCGTAGATCTCGGCAATACCTCCCCCGATGAGCTGATCTATCAGGGTCCTGAAGCTTTCCCCATAGGCATCCTGTAACTTCTCCAAGGGGTAGAGCTGCGCAAGCATCAGAGCGAAATAGCCCCTCCCCTCAAACTCAAAGAGCCGGCCATCTTCAAGCACAACAACACAGCCCGATTCAGTTTCAAAGTAGTCCTTTGCTTTCACTCTCAGCCAGCGCTGAACCCTCTTTTTCACTTTGAAGTCAGGCAGCTCCCGTAATATCTCCCCTCTCTTCAAAGCCTCGTAAACGATCTGGTAGCCCTTTCTGTACCAGAATAGGAGTAGCTCTTTCGGACTGTGCTTTCTCCAGCTCCCCACCTTGATATTGAGGCCTTCGAAATAGCCATAGCCATCAGGCTCAAGTTCGAAGCAGCTGGAGAACGGTGGAAGAGCTCTGTTGTAGTTGACCCCGTACTTCTCAAAGTCGATGTTCAGGTTGAAGCCCTGACTTTCAATCTCTCTTTTGAGGTTTTCCCATTCCTCAGGAGATGGGTAGAGATCCAGGTTCTGCAGCATGGACCCCGTGAGGTAAGGTACACTAAGGCCAATCCTGTCGGGCTTTCCAGTCTCGTCGTGGATCCTTTCGAACTCTTCGAGAAGCGGAATTATTTCGGGCATGTTCGGACGAAGGATAAGGGTCGTGACTGAGATTTTAAAACACCCGTCAACCTTCTGAGAAAGCTTCCTCAGGACTTCAAGGCCTCTCTGTTCCTTGCTTTTCGTCATCTCGTACGCTGTCTGAGGTGTTAAGGCGTGGATGCTGAGCTTGATGCTTAGTAGGGTCTTTGCGATGAAGTCAATATCCTCGTCGCTTATTCTGCTCGCATTCGTAATCATACCTATTTTTCGCCCCCTCCCGGCTGCGTAGGCAGCAATACTGCGCCACGCTTCGTGGAGCGTTGGTTCTCCGCCTGTGAGGCTAAAACTGAGGTTATCGTCAAAGAGTTTGGGGGCGAGAGATCTCAGATCGTCCGCTGTCATTTCGGGGCCACTACGTGGACAACCCTTATAGCAAAAAACACACCGCCAGGTACAGCGGTGGGTTAAGGAAAGGTTTACGCCCCCCTTCGAACGAATTCGATACTTCTCGTACTCTTCCCTTACCCTTTCAATCTCCTCAAAATCCTGAGAGAGTTCGAGCATGACCCTCACCTCGTTTTGATCTGAACAAGAGTCTCGTTGATCAGTTTCTTCAGCTCGCTTATGCCCTTCTCCAATGTTTCTGACCCTCCCCAGGAAATTGAGACCGTCTCGTCCCTGTTCTCAACAAAGAGGGTGACCTTGTTCCAGGGACTATCCTTTCTCCTTCCGGACTTTTTCTTTGGGATGATCTTTCTATCAGCCTTCACGGTTCCACCTCCAAAAACACCCATACCATGAGCAAAAATCCCAACTTCATAGCATTCTCAAAAGTGATCGTATCTCTTTCGTGGCTTGCTCTTGAGGGTGAGGCAACGCTTGTCGATTGCGAAGACGTAGGCGTGAACCTTGCCCTTGCTGTCCCTGTGCTCTTCCAGCAATTCAGCGTGAGTGTGTTTCCTTAATTTGCGAATCCAGCAGCTCTCAGCCGTGGTGATGAATGCGTAAGGGCTGGCTGATGGTAAAACGACGATCGTTTCTTTCTCACGCTTGCTTTCCGGGATTTTCGAGCATTCTTCGCACAGCAATGGTAAATCTCCGCTGTGCTTCTCGCATACGTAGCGAAGGCAGTTGGAGCATCTCATAACGGCCTTGCCCTTACAGCCTTCGTATTCGCAGATCTCCCGGGGTTTCTTCAGCATGGTAAAACCTTCCTCGGCGGAAACCTTCCTTGCAGGAGCTTAGACACCGCCAGCAGGAGAAATAGGAAGCCGAGCGCTGTGAGGACGTTGGGGTTCAAGGTTTCACCTCCAGCCTCTTTCTCAAAAACTGAATGTAGTTCCTGTGTCTTCTACGATATTCAAGGGCAGATCTGCACAGTTCAGGGATGCTTTCACGGGATATCTTGAAACGCCCTATGTACGGGATCCAGTCCTCATCAACGAACTCTGGTGGCATCCTCGCCATCGCTGCAATGCTGCAGAACTCCTCTGTCTCTGGCAGCTTCTCCCCGTTCTCCTTTCTCTTGTGAATTGCGAGGTGCATGAGTTCGTGAAATACTGTAACAAAAGTGGGTGGGCGGTCAACACTGAACTTCACGATTCTGTTGAAGCCATCTGCCTTACCATCGGCTGGGTCTTTTTCTGGGAGAATTCCGACATAGATCTCTTCTCCAGAGAGTTCCGGGAAGTACTGTAACGCCTGTTCGAGCTTCCTCTTCAGCTCGTCCTTGTAGGGGTGTTTTTCAATGCTCCTGAGGTAAACTATCTTTGCCGGCATAGATTAGCCCTCCAACCTGTCCATCAATTCATCGAAGCTCTCAACATCCCCAGCAAGCAAATCCATGCTGACTTCTTCGAGTCTTTGAGCGTTGAAGCCGGATTTTCGTGCTGAATGGTGTGGGTTGATGGTGCAAAACTCCTGCTCTCTGGCCTCTCTAAGGGGGATAGTCTTCTCATCACCGTCCACTTGCTGACGTCATAGCCGAGCTGTCGAAGTTTCCAAGCAATCATCTCGTAGCTGTACCCCCTTTCTCTAAGGGAGAGGCAGAAAGAAATGGGGAAAGACTTGCGTGGTCTTGGCATTTAGGATCCCTCCCTCGGAGCGATGAGCAAAACCGCGTCACCTCGGATGACTACTCGCTTCCCCCTCATCTGTGTGGGGAGTGCTCGCCCTATGAACTTGGGAGATTCCAGTGTTAGGTTAAAGAAGTTGTCAAAACCTCTCAGCGTTGCGTAGCAACTCGTACCGTCTTTGAAGAGGATGATCACTTCTTTATCGATCAAAGAGGAAAGATAAGTCCGTGGAATCGGTGACTTTGCCTTATCAATCTGATCGGCTCGCTTGAAGTCTGCCACAGCCATTGCCATCACTCCAGGAGTTCTGAAAGCGGGATATCCTCGTCTTTGTCGAGTCCTCCGAAGTCTGGATCCTTGAGGGCCTCCTGGACGTCCCTCAGAACCTTCGCCCTCTCCTTCGCTGGCAGTATTAGCAAAGCCTTGGTGATCAGCTCGGGAAAGACGTCCTCGCTGACATCGAGGGTTATTGATCCTACCTCAAGCGAGAAGAACCCCCCGGTTCTGGAGGCATTGACTTTCCCGGTCTTTGTTCCGAATGTGAAGCGGATTGATGTTGCTGTTCCGTCGGCATCCTTCCCTTTTGCTCTTATTCTGACAAAAGCCATCTTCTCGACCTTCTCCATCTCCATCACCCCGAAAAATCGATCTCTTCCTCCTCAACCTTCGGTTTGCTCTCTCTGACCCAAAACGCCCCGCACTCCTTCCAGCTCTCGCCTTCTCTGATAACCAGTCTGTACGCTGGCTGCTCCTTTTTCTCTCTCTTGTCGTTCTTGAAGAGGTATGCCTCCCTCTTTCCTAAAATTCCCAGATCCACGACTCCCGCAAGGTATTTCTTCACACCTTCTTTCTTTCCCATACTACTGCCTCCTTACCCTTTTTCTCCTCTCCACTCGTGAGAGAGGAGCGTGACTCAGGAATTTCTCGTAAAGGAAGGTTCCTAAATCGGAAATTGAGCCGGAAAGAACTGGCTCTCTTTCTTCAAAACTCACGTAAGGATTTGAGCGAACAATCTGTTTAGGATCGAATTCGTAAAGTTCAACGCCGTTCTTGCTGAATAACACGTAAAGGGAGACTCTAAGGGATTTGGCTATCTTTTTGAGAGTTACGAGCTGGTAACCCCTGATGACTTTGCTCTGGCTGTGCT
>JARQZL010000042.1 GCA_029984855.1 Archaeoglobales archaeon
TTCTGCCTCGTCGGGAGTTTCCACGTAGGTATCCAGCCGCCGGGAGTGTAGACGAGTTCCTGCTCGACGAGCTCGCTGGACCTGCGGAAAACACTCACGTAAGGACACTCAACTTGCTCATACTCTGAAGGTCTCCCGAGGTCTTTGTTTTTGTTTTCTCCCTTCCCAGGGTTTAGGTTTTTGTTAGACTGGTCTCCAGGAGACATGTACAGGCGATAGTTCGTAAAGGTGGTAGTTCGTAAAACCCCTTTATTCCGTCTCGTTCGGTGCACATTATTCATCCCCCATCCCTTCAAAAACAAAACTCCAAAGAAATGTGAAAATCCCCAAAGAAATGTGAAAATCCCTCTTCACAATCCTGTTCATTCTATGCGCCGCCGCACTTCCGAATGTAAAAGGCGCCATGCGTATTCATCCTCCAAGTACTCAACTCTCGCCCGGCATCCCTCGATGAAGTCGCTGATTTCAACGCTGTATGCGCATTTCCCCGACTGGCAAAGAAACGTCAGCAAATTCTTGGTTATTCGAATGTCTGACACTACCAGGGCAGCGGGAGAGTAAATAACGGGATAAGTTCTGCACTGGAAGGGTTTAACTGGTTGAATTAGACACTCATGATCTTGGAGGAATATGCAACTTCCGTCTTCTTTTTGCTTCAGCACGATGTGTATACCTTCTACTTCGTAGAACTCAATTTCCAGACCTGTGTTGTTTACGTACTCTCTGATCTCGTTTAACTCCTCCTCAGTCACGTATATCTTCTTGCAATAGCAGCAACGTCCGCAACGGTCGCAATCTCGTATAATTTTAATTTTTTCAAGCAACTCAGATAGCTCCATACTTGCCCCCCGCAAATGGCAAACTCGAAAAGGCAACTATCCCGTAAACCTTTCGAGAGCTTGTAAAATCCTGTATAGTTGTCCAAGCTGGTTGATGACATCCTCTTTGAGGAACTCTTCTTTGATATTGCCTCTCCACTCGTCGAGGTCTTCTTCCGTCTCAAACTCGCAGAACTCAAGGTCCGGTTCAGGATCGATGTGCCCTGTCAGCAACCCTACGAGGCTTATCATGCTGTCTTTAATCACCTGAATGACGTTTTCTACGCTTGCTTCACCCTTCATAAACTTCTCGAGTTCTTCTTTAACAGCTTTAGAGACATCGTTAGTTTGTTTGACTTCAGACCTTGGCTCTAAAAGCTCCAGCTCACACTCCAGCCAGCCCTTCAACATCTCAGGATCCAAGATATCACCCCTAATGGGAAAACTCAAAACTCTAACAACTGGATCGGGTAAATTAGCACATACTCTCTCAAGAAAGGCCCTCCTCTAAAGTGAAATAGTTCTCAAAAAGCCAGAAGAAGCCTAAATCAAACAAACCTCTGGACTAAATCAAACGAACCTCTGGAAGATCGCTTCTGCACTCCCGTCGAGTCTGCCCTTCAAAGCGAGGACTTCGTCACAGAACTCCTTCATGACTACAGGCTCTCCGCTTATCAGCACTCCAACAACGCTTACGTTTCTTCGCCTCTTGAAACTTACGAACTCCTCAAGGAATTCTTGCTGAATGTTACATTCACCGTCAGAAATGAACAGCACGTCTGCCTTTGTGAAGTCTTGCTCCTGCTCTATTATTTTTACGGCTTCTCTCAACGGTAGCTCATAATTTGTTCCACCGCTCGCCCCTATTTTCATGATCTCCAGCACTTCTTCAGGCTTTGGCGGCTTTTTGAAGACTTTGACGTCCTTTATCCTGGCATCGAATGCTATGAAAGCCCAGGAGCGCTTTTCCTTCACAGCAAGATCTATCGTGGCGAGCGAAACTGCCTTAGCCCACTGCTCTTTCTCTCCAGCCATCGAGCCCGATAAATCTAAAGCAATTACTATCGGCCCTTTAGCCTCTTTCTCTCTCCTCTTTAAATCGTAGTGCAGGAGTTTTCCTTCGTAGTGGTCTTTGTGGAAAATGGGTTTGTATTTCCTGAGCTTTAAAACTTCCGAAGGCAGCAATCTTTCGATTTCTCTACCCATTGCAATGCTGTGCAGCTCAAGCCTGCTTTTTCTCGGTTTGGCCTTTGCCGTTGATCTGAGCAGGTTCCTCATCCTGCCGAGCAGCTCCACAATCTTCCTGACGTGCTCGTTTTGCCTGAGTTCAACAGCAAGCTTTATTGCAGTCTCAGGATCCACTTGTGTAGGCTGTCCGGGCTCCCTGCCAAAGCCGAGCCCCTGCATGGACTCCTGCACGTTCCCGTACTCTTCCCTGGTTTTTCTCACCGCCACGCTGACTGCTCCCTGCGTCACGAGGTTTTGCATCGCCTGCGAGTGCTGCTGCATCTGCTTCTCTATCTTGTTTACCATCTGCTTGTTGCACGTGCCCTGGCTGCAGGCGTTCTGGAGCTGGTTTCTCAGCTGCTGGATTTTTTCAGTATGATCTTTCACCTCTTCAAGCTTGTTCTTGAGTTCTTCGTAGAGCTTTTCCGTTAAGATGGCTGTTGCTATTGCAGAATTTACGTCATCAAGAACGGTTGACTCCTTCAGCTCGTTAAAGGTCTCTGTGTTCATCACTTTTTCGAGCACACGCTTGTTTATCCTGAATTCCGGGGCAATCTGTGATTCATCGAGAAAGTGAGGTTGTGGTTTGTAGAACACGTTGAATGTGTCTGTGACGAGCGGCGGGAACTGGGGCAGAGGTTCTGTAACCACTTCCCTGACCTTCTTTGTTAACCTTTCCTTGTGCCTGCTGAAGAAGAGGTCGTCGAGGCTGTCCCTTTTGATCGTGTAGGGGGTTTTCTCGTAAACTTCGAGGAGTTTCTCCAGTACCGCCTTGCTTACATTCATCGAACCGACCCCTCGTAGGCTTCCCGAAAATTTCAAAAAAAAGCTATTTCAGACCGACAGCCTCTTTTATTCTCTCAATCTCCATTTCTATCTTCCTGAACCTTTCGTCAAGATATGCTTTAAGATCTTGCCTTAAGGCATCAACTTTCTCTCCAACCTTATCAACTTTCTCTCCAACCTCTTTCACAGCTTTTATAGTTTCGTCCTGCTTTTCCAGCATCTTGTCCTGTTTCTCTAGCATCTTATCCTGCTTGCCCAGAACCTGCTTTCCGTATTCTATGAACTTTCTCGACTGTCCGATGTTAAAAACTAAAGCGAATGCTTCTATTTTTGGAATGTATCCTGTATAGTCCTCAACCCTAACTTCATCGACAACGGCATCAGGGGGAAAGTTTGACTTCGCAAACTTGCAGAACTCATTTACCGCTTCACCCCCTCCTTCAACGTAAACCTCCACAATCTGCTTCTCATCCTCGATGTTAACGGCCCTAAATTTTTCGATGCCAAAAGCTAAGGCGTTCTCCATCAGAAAATAGCGATAGCCGATATCGTGAACCCTCATCCCGGTTATCGTGATCTTCCTCTTCACAGCTACCACTCTCCACTCTCAGATATATATTTTTATTCAGCCAAGAACGATTCTAACGATTCTAGCGATTCTAGCCCTCTTCACAGGTCTCTATCGTGTCGATCGGGAACACGTCCCAGTTCATTTCCTTTGGGTCGGAAATTCCGTATGCCTCCAGCAGAGCCCTCTGCGCTTCCTCCTTTAAGTCGTCAAAATAGATTTCCACCATAACAACGCCATCTTTTTCTTCAACACGCACCATTCCACTACACCCCCAAAATCAGAACATCTTGTCCAGCATGTTCATCTTTAAAGACTGCACTTCATCGAGGATTTCATCCAGCTCGGCAGTATCTTTTCCACTGCTTAAAGCCATCTTGCTCAGCTCTTTGATTTCATTCTCGACGACCTTTAACTTAGCCATGATCTCCTGAACTTCTGCCGGATCGATCTTGCTTCGCAGTCTACTTGTGTAATCGTTGATTATGTCCCTGTACTCCATCACCTTCCTTGCGAATGGATCAACGACATCCATAATCACTTTTCTAACTGTCCTCACCTGTTCAGGGGAATCCCACATCACGTGCTGGAGAACTCTCAAATCATCGGTTGCTGCAGCATTCCTGCCGTGGAAGAATGCGTGTGCTTTAACAACAGCTATCGCCTGCTTAAAACGTCTATCACTCACAATTATTCCATTTTCTCTTAGATTTCTCCTAAGTTCAACTATGGTCGGCAGTACAGGGCTGATATCTACCTTAGCCACGTGCTCCTGCATTACTTTCAGCTCATCCTTTGTAATTCTAGTCTTTGGGGTGTAACCATCATTCTTCTTCAGCATCTCCTCGAAGTTCCCATCGTTCCTGATGTATTCCACAACGTACCTGATCAGGAGTCTGTCGTAGAGTGCTGCCAGTTCCTTCTCATCCTCTGGCAGCTCGTTCGATGCTGCAATGAGTGTGTTCAATGGTACTTTTACAGCCATTCTGCCATCGTGGTAAATCCTCTCGTTGATTACTGACAGCAGAGAATTCAGAATTGCACTGTTGGCCTTGAATATCTCATCCACAAACGCTATCTCAGCCTCCGGAAGTTTGTTTGCTGTAATGTGCTTGTATTCTCCCTTCTCCAATGCTGTCAAATCAATGGGGCCGAAGAGCTCTTCCGGCGTAGTAAACCTCGTGACAAGCCATTCGAAATATTTGGCATCAAAATGTGAGGCTATAGCTCTCGCCATGGCGGACTTGGCAGTACCGGGAGGGCCGAGGATGTAGACGTGCTGTTTGCTCAAAACTGCCAGAATCAGGAGTTTTACGAGTTCTTCTCTCTCCTTAAAATACTCACACATCTCAAAAGCAACGTTACGAAGCTTCTTGCCCATAAAAACACCCCCAGCCGAAACGCCAAAACCTTTAAATTACCATTCGGGAAAAAATTACTGGCGGTTGAAATCAGACTAGCGTAGGATTGAAAGAAACGCCAAAAATCCAACACAGAAACCTTTAAATTACTATTCAGGAGAAAAATTACCGACGGTTGAAATCAGACTAGCGTAGGATTGAAATTAAAAATACCTCCCACAAAAAAACACAAAAACCAAAACGTTGAAATCAGACTAGCGTAGGATTGAAATACTTCAGAATTGCTACGGGATAATCTTCGTAGTAGAAAGTTGAAATCAGACTAGCGTAGGATTGAAATATGTAGGATTCAAATCAGTTTCTTTAGCTTCTGCTTTTTGTATCTTCGCAAGCACTTCTCGAGCCTCTTGAACGAGGCTCTCAGCCCTGTTGAGAGAGACTCTTAGCATCTTCGTGTACCTCTCCGCTATTCGCGCTGCATTATCTATTGTTGCCGTGAGATCCTTAA
>JARQZL010000043.1 GCA_029984855.1 Archaeoglobales archaeon
GGCTGTTCCTTTCCTTAGAATTCTTTTCTCGCATTCTCCAAGTTCATCGTTGATCAGATACTGTGAGTTTCTCTATTAACTCAAGAGCTCTTGCTTCGTTTATGAAGGCCATATGTGCCATCTGTTATCTCCTAAGGGGAAAAGCCCAGGTGTTATGATTTTAAGTTTTAAGATTTAAGAATATCAAGCGAAAAACCAAAACAGCTTTATTCTTCCGATACAAAGTTTATGTATGGACATCCAGGGAATTGCAGAAGCTGTCAGGGATGCAATAATGGGGGAGCTGAGGGAAGAGTTCAAGGAGTTCAGGGCAGAAGTCGGGGGGCAGCTTGAAGGATTCAAGCTTGCAATAGATGCGATGAATTCGGCAATAAACAGCATTAATAAAAGGCTTGACAGCATAGAGAGCAGACTTTCGAACGTTGAGAGCGATGTGAGGAATTTGAATTTGAGGATAGATGAAACAAATAAGAGGATAGATGCTGTAAGGGAAGAGCTCACAGCAAGGATAGATGAAACAAATAAGAGGATAGATCACCTCTCAGCAAGACTTGAGGAGAACACGAGGGAGCTTGGAAGGCTGAAGGTAGAAATTGTGGAGCTTAAGGCAAAGCAGGAAATCATAGACGATATAATAAGAAGACTCGGAAAGCTTGAGGAGAGAGTTTTTGCCTGATTGAATTTTAACTTAATTTTTGGATGACAAATTACTTAACCACTATGATAGGATTCCACCAGTGCCGCCAGTGTACGGAGTACAACAAGCGTATGATTGGAATGGGCGGTGCTGCAGGTGGTGTTTGGCCATTACAGATAATTTACATTTTTACATTATTCCAGCTTTCCTCAAAGCCTCTTTAATTTCTGCTATTTCTTCTCTTATTCTGCTTAAATGAACTTCCATGTATTCCCTTAAGTCTGATCGAAGCAGGTCTACTTTTTCTCCAACTAAATCTACTTTCACTCCAGCTGAGTCTATCTTTTTACCGAGCTCTGTCCTCGTCTTCTCAGATTCTTCCTTCACAACTTTTATCGTTTCATCCTGCTTTAGCAACATCTGATCCTGCTTTAGCAACATTTCATCCATTTTGCTTAATGCTGAATCCTGCTTCTCCAGCATTTTTCCACCATAAGTAGCAATCTTTGCAAGCTGCATTGCTGTCAAATAGCGATAGTAGGATTCCGTCTTCATTACACTTCCATCGTATTCTTCCACTTCCACTTCTTCAACTCCAGCATTTTCCGGCTTCTTTTTCCTGATCAAATCCACAAAAGCTTTTACCTTATCTTCCTCATCATCTACAAGAATCTCAACTGCCTGCTTTCCATCGATAAAGATGTTATCTGCGAAAAATCTATCAACCTCAAGCGATTCAGCCAATCCCAGCAGGAAGGGGCGATAACCAACATCGTGAACCCTGCCTTTGATTGTTATCCTGAACTTCATGCTACTACTTCGCTAAGAGCGGTTAAATAAATTTCGATGAAGAGAGAAATTCTCCATTGCCTGTGCGATAGTGTTTTGAATCAAGAAAACAGGTTAAACCTCTATGCCATGCTTGACAAGTGCCCTTTTGATTCTTTCAATCTCCTCCTCAAGCCTTTCAAATCTCTGTTCAAGCAACTCATTCGTCCTGTCCAGCTTCTTCGAAACCCCATCAACCTTCTCTCCGACGTTTCTTATCTCCTTTATGGTTTCACCCTGCCTCTCAAGCATCTTTAAACCAACCTGCACAATCTTAGAAAGCTGTGCTGTGTTAAATCCGCTCCTGAACCTCTCGATGTCTTTAACCCTGCCCTCATACTCTTCAATCTCAATACTCTCAACAACAGCCATCTCCGGCTTTTCGGACTTAACGACTTCGACAAACTCCTTCAACTGCTTCTCATCCCCATCCACAAGAACGACAACAGCCTGTTTTCCATTAATTTTCACATTCCTCGCATCGAATTTGTCTATGAGCAGAGAATCAGCTAATTCAAGAAGAAACAGGCGATAACCGACATCGTGAACCCTGCCTTTGATTGCAATCCTTAACTTCACGTTCTTAGTTTGTTGAGGCGATTAAATAAATTTCGATGCTAGCAACAAAAAATAAATGGTAGAAATGCAATAGACACACACCACTCAAGCAACTGGTAATTACGTTAAGGCTACAAAAGTCTTTCGAAGGAACAGGGAGTTTTTGAAATTACTGTTTTATAATGTTTTATAATGCTCTTTTTGCTATGACCGCAAACCGGATAGATTCTGGACAGCTTAGCAATGCACTGTGATGTTGTCTGCATGCATATCCTCTCCTACACATCTCTACAGCCAAAAACAGCAAAAGATTTAAATATGGTTTTAGTTTTATATTGGTAGGAGTGGCGGCGGGTAGCTGAAGGCAGATATTACGTTGCCTGCCGAAGTCAGCATCGCCGCCAGCAAAAAGTAGAGTTTATATAGTGGAAGGTGTAAGGCAACCCGTCTATTTCGAAAGTTAGGAGGTAGGTAGAGTATGAGTAAAAAAAGTTTGAAAGTAGGGATAGCAGCATTGATTGTACTACTGATTGCAGTGGGTGCAGCGAGTGC
>JARQZL010000044.1 GCA_029984855.1 Archaeoglobales archaeon
CCAGGAAAGAGTCTTTTAGGTAGCATATTACGAAATAAAATTGTCTTAACATCAACAAATTCTGACAGAGCGTTAGAAAGACGAATCGTGTAGTAGCTAACGCCGGAGAGGAATCGTTTTGATGGGCCAAATACTGCAATGGTTCTGGGTTTCATTTGATAGGTGTCTTCAATCTGTGTATTTAGCTTTTGAGTTACGTTTTAATACAGTTATTTAATATAGCGTAGGTCAGGGACATGAAAATCGCCCAGATCTGTCCACGCTTCCCGCCACACATAGGTGGAATCGAAACCCACGTTTATGAGATATCGAAAAGGTTGGCTAAAGAATTCGACGTGGAAATTCTAACTACAGATCCGAGAGGTGCGCTTGCAGATGTAGAATGTATAGGGGATGTTGCTGTCAGGAGATTTAGATCATTTGCACCATCGAATTCATATTACTTGTCTCTTGATCTGTATAAGTATTTAAAGGGTAAAAGTGACGAGTATGATATTTTACATGCACATAGCTATCATGCTTTACCTGCACTGCATGCTGCAATGGCTAAGGGAGAGAACCCAATTCTCGTTTTTACCCCTCATTACCATGGTAAAGGGCACAGTTTTATTAGAAATCTACTACACAAGCCATACAAGCTCCTTGGTCGGGAAATATTTAGCAAAGCTAATGCAGTTATATGTGTCTCAGAGTATGAGAAAGATCTGGTTCTGAGAGATTTTAATGTCGACAAAACCAGAATTCACGTAATCCCGAATGGTGTTAATCTTGACGAGTTCAGGTGTGTAAGAGTAAATGAATGCAAAGACGTGGATGAAAAGATAATTCTCTATGTGGGCAGGCTGGAAAAATACAAAGGCGTTGATTATGTTGTTAGAGCGTTACCCAGATTAAGCAGTGAATTCGTTTTGAACGTTGTTGGGGATGGCTCTTATAAGCAGAATATCGTAAAGCTTGCGAGGAAACTTGGTGTTATGCATCGAATTCGGTTTTATCAAAAGCTAAACAGAGAAAAGCTGATCGAAATGTATTCAAAAGCCAACGTTCTCGTTTTGCTTTCGAAGTATGAAGCGTATGGGCTTGCAGTCGCTGAAGCCTTGGCTGCGGGAACTCCATGCGTAGTTGCGAATGAAGCTGCTTTGAAGGAGTGGGTGGATGACAGAAGTGTGTTTGGTGTGGATTATCCTGTTGATGTGGACGAACTCGCTAAATTAATTAAAAATGTTGCTGGAAAGAGAGTGGTAAAAAACGACAGGTTAGACAAGTTAATGGATTGGAATGATGTAGCGATACGGATTAAACGAGTTTATTTATCTGTGATCTGGTGATGTGATGAAGATATGTATAGTTGCGCCATATTTTACGCCATTCGTCAGAGGAAATGAATATGGTCTGGCAGACAGTCTGTCAAGACTTGGTAATGATGTTACGATTATCACGTCGATGAGCAAAGCTCCGAGAGAAAAAACTGTTTTTGAGGGGCACCTTCAGAAAAATCTTCCTTTTGATGTGGTATATTTGAAAACAATAGCTGATGTTTTTGAGAATCCAGTCGTGGTTGGTGTTTCTGACAGGCTGTCGGAATTTGACGTGGTAATGCTGCAGGAGGACTACCCTTTAATATGCCACATGGCTTTTTTTGCAGCAAAAATACATGGCATAACAACAGTACTATCGTCTGAACGAACGTATATTCCTCCCGGTTTTAAGGGATTGGGACTGTCGTTCTTTGATGCTACGGTTAGCAGGTTGCTGAGAGAGAATACCGACGTCTTTACCGTTCACTGTACCGCTGCGAGAGAATTCCTGAAGAATGTCATCGGTGTCAGCCGCGATATTGATGTTGTCCATGTTGGGGTTGATTGCAGTATCTTCAAGCCGATAAACGAACCGGAGAACCGAATAAAGTATGGTGACGAAGACATACGAGTATTGAACGTAGCGAGATTTCACAAATACAAGGGTCTGGAATACCTGATCACGGCTATGAAAAGAGTTGTTGGCGAGGTGAACGCCAGACTGTATCTGCTTGGTAAGGGGGGAGAAGAGTTACACCTGAAAAAACTTGCTGGGGAGCTGGGAATCACTGAGCATGTTGAGTTTATTACAACTCCAGTTCCTAATGAGGAGATGCCGCATGTCTACTCGTCGTGTGATATTTATGTACAGCCCAGTGTGATAGAACCCTATGGAATAGCAGTGCTCGAGGCGATGGCTTGTGGAAAGCCTGTTGTGGGAACAAACGTTGGAGGGATGCTGGATACGATAGCTCATGGTAAGACGGGTTTTAGGGCAGAGCCAGCAAATCCTGAAGAAATTGCGGAGTATACTTTGCTGTTGAGTGATGACAAATTGAGGAGAAAGATGGGTAAAAATGCAAGAAGAAGCGCTGAAAAATTTGACTGGATCGAGATCGGTAGAAAGTATCTCGAATTAATTGAGAGTATTTGAGATTTAAGTTGGTTGCCGGATATGCCTGCAAAAATGATTCCTACAGTCTAAAGCTCTTTACCGCTTGAACTGTACTTTAAGTTTTCAATCAACGGCAATTCGAGCGAGAGTTAAAGGCGGCAGCTGGTAAATCAAACCTCTCAGGGCTGACACCTACACTGTGGCGAGCCAGAGCCAATCAGCGAAATAACCCTTTCAACCACCTCTCTCTCCTCCTCACTCAGCGTCTCACCTTCGAGTTTCTCCACCAGCTCGAGTATTCTGTTTCTAAGCTTTTCCCTCTTCCTCCTCGCGAAAATACCCTTAGCGCTGCGGTATTCATCACATGCCTGTCTGAGCTCTTCGATGAGCTGACTCACCTCAGATGCAGTATCTACAGAGCCCACATCAGACGTCGTTTTCTCTGAAACCTCACGCTCCTGCGAGTCTGCAGGGGATTCGGGTGGCAGGCAGGTCGGCCTGAGCTTTTCATCGTGGAGCATCCTCATCTTTGGACTTCTCTTCCTCTTTGACTTCCAGTACAGCTTCTCCAGCTTGTAGTATCTGTCAAAAATGAATTTAAGCTTCTCCTTGAGGTCTGGATCTGGTTCAACCAATGCGCGTAACTTCCTTATTCTGGCTATCTTCGACCTTAGCCGGGGATACTTGCTCACCTCAACCTCACCGGAGAGCTCCTCGTAAAGCATTTTCACGAGAACTTCAAACTCAGCCTCGCCTGCAATCCTGCGGGCGGTCCTCTTTGCATATCTCTCCCTGTCCTTTCTGATCTTCCAGATCCTGTATTCTTTCTCAAGCTCTCTAATCCTTCTGCGAACGAAGCGCACTTTGTCCCTGAGCTCCTCGCTGTAGTGGTAGTAGCACTTCCTGCACAGACTTTTGAAGCGGCGAACGTCTCCTCTCAGCATGGCGTACTCCTCAGGAGTCACGTCTCTGGAGAGATCATCATACAGCACCTCCACGAGTGCTTCGAGATCGATCTCCTGCGGTATGTAGCATATCTTTTCCTCGCCATTGCCATCGTCGCTATCGCTGCAGGCTTCGACCAGCTCAGGGCTGATACGGCTGTGCTTTTTGAGGTAGTCTAAAAGGGCCTCGTTGAAGACGTCTGACATGGAACGCTTTGATAATTTACAAAACATCTTTATCCGGGTGAGAGTGTCGCGATTGATGGCAACGCTTATTCTTACCTTGTTCTGGCGACCGGCTTTCCTGCCGCGACCACTCCCTTTTCTGGTGCTGTCTGCCCCCGTCACACAAAACTTGTACCGGAAGCGTATTTATACTTTCAGTTTTTCTGCAGGTATTTGTGGGAGGTCTTTTTCTGCTCGGTTAAGTTTAAACAGTCCTTTTTGTAAATAATCTTTACATAGTACTGAGAATCTTATCTATCCAGCACCAACTGTCCTAAAATAAATTTGAACCCATATTTTCAGGTTAAATTAGTAAAGAAATTACCTGGCATTGTTAGCGCTACGCCAGGAGCCCTGTGGCCGCTTCGGGAGCTTGCTGTGATTACCTCATTGACGTGCACCTGCTCAACTCACAGGTATGGACTCAGATTCCGGCTTCGGCAACACCTGAACGGCTGGGAAAGGAAAAGAGGATTTTCCTGATACTTTGACTTTTGGGCTTTCTGTGAGCTAATCATTCGACGGCTTTGTAAAAATCCCTCCTGCCTTATTTTTTAGAGCGAGCTATCGGATTCTTTTTTGCTCCGTACCTCCAGTTTAACCCGAAACGTGATATGGCCTAAACAAAATCCCGTACCAGCCGAATCATCCCGTATTGTTAACCAAAAACTAATTTAGAATTTTATTTCTTCGTCTGTTTCTCCCGTAGTGTTTCTCACAGCTTTTAGATCCTGAAAAGGAGCCATTTTCAAAGCCCGCCGGAAAAAGAAGAAATTGTAAAGCTTTAACAGGCAATTCTCCATAATTATCATCAAGCCAAATAATTTCTCAGAGTGCTCCAATTTTTCGAGGTTATATTTACACCATCAACCACCATCAGAAGAGGTTAAGCCATTATGCTACCACCAGCTCATCATGGCAATCCATCAACTTACTTCATCAACTTACTTGCCACCAGCTTATCATCAACTGCCAGCTTCTCTCATCCATCAACTATAATCATCAACTGCCAGCTTGCATCAACTGTTGGCTTGCATCAGCTGCCATAATCATCAACTAAGCATCAACTGATCCTCATCCATCAAACGTTGGCTTGCCATAACCATCAACCCGGCACTCCAGCACTCCTGCAATCCATCAACCGCCAGCATCTGTAATCCATCAACCGCCAGCATATCATTAGCTATCGTCCATCATCTGGCATCAACTTGTCAACTTGTTTGCTTGCATTATCTATGCGCCGAACTGGAACGTTTTTTACAGAATCAATCGTCATCCATCAGCCCCCTTCAGCACACACGCCAGCCATCTCACAGCCATCAACTGTTAGCCTGCCATAGTCACCAGCTTAAGCTTTCAGCGATAGCCATCAGGCCATCAGCACCAGCAAGCAGCCAGAGCTGGCCATCTCCGTCGTCCATTCTATCAGGAATCTTCGTCATCCCATCAGATGCGGCCAGAGCTAAGTGCTATCATCTCTTCCATCAACTATCATCAGGCCATAAGTACCATCAACTATCATCAGGCCATAAGTACCATCAACTATCATCATCAGCCTGCATCAGCACGTTATCCTCTTGCTGAGCGTAACCACGACATAATCATGGCAAATCCCGCAGACCGAAGTAGGCCTGCGTACGCAAAAATACAGGAGAAAGTTCCATCAGCACGGCACCATCAAGCATTCCATAAGCACCATTCATCGGCCTGCATCAGCACAGCACCATCAAGCATTGACTGAGAGACAGGAGAAACCGAACAGCTGAGAGACAGGAGAAACCGAACAATCCAGCTTGCTTCAGCCAGCCAGCTCCAGCACTATATGCTTGCATCAGCTTGCCATAACCACCACCATGCAAATGCCATCATCCGTCACCACCCACTACTTGCATCAGCTGTCAACCACCAGCTTAAGCTTTCAGCGATAGCCATCAGGCCATCAGCACCAGCAAGCAGCCAGGCACCCGGCAAGGCCACCATCATCCATCAATCTGGAACCATCATCCATCAATCTGGCACTTCAGCATTTCCATCAGCTTTTCATCAGCTTTTCATCCCTTTCCTTTCAGCTGCTCTCTACCACCTAGCGTTGGAGCCCACTTTCTGAATCCCTTTCCTTTTCCTTTCATCCCCGGCCAGTCCTCTCAATGGAGTCACCTGAAGAATCGCGCTACGCAAGGAGCTTTACTTAACCAGAGTATGTCGTCAGCCTCAGCCCCTTTCTGAACACTTTTTGCTACCCGAGCAGAGGTGTACAGCATGTACAGCAGTAGGAGCCAGATGGAGCAGGGCAGTACCTCTAACCTTGCAGTAATTTCAGGGTTTAAGTCTGCCTGTTAAGTCTGCCTGTGCAGATATATCTCCGACAACATAGCATACAAGCATAGCATATATCTCCGACAAGTCGGCCTGTATGAATATG
>JARQZL010000045.1 GCA_029984855.1 Archaeoglobales archaeon
ATTAGCTGTTTAAATCCCGTAAGGAATTGGAATATGTTCTGTAAGCTGTTCATGCTTTACTACAACCGGTTGAGGTGGTGTTTGTGTTAAGTGGACATGTCCCGATAAGAATAACCGAAAACTTAAATAATTGTAGTCCTAAATCAAATATTAGGTGATTAAGATGCAGGTTAGTGCGACCGCCAGGAAGGCGGTTAAGGTAGGTGTGAGCGAAGAAGTCTGGAGGAACCTGAAGGCTCATTGCAGGAACGAGAATGCTAAAATCGGAGACACCGTCGAAAAAGCCCTCGAGATGTATCTGGATATTCTGAGGGGCGAAGCAGTAGTTGTGTATGGCATGGATGGTGACTACGACAGATACAGAATTGTAAATGCGCTCGAACTCGACTTAAACGGCATTTCTGGCAAGGTGTTTATTCCTCTCCTCGGCTCATTCAGCAAGGAAGTTCTCGAGCACTTTATCAGTCTCTTGGCCCCTTACTTCACCACAGACATGGCGACATTCGTTCAGAATTTCGAAGGGACTGGCGAGAGGTACAGCCCCAACTACGGCAGAGTGTATCCCGAGCTGCTGGCAAGAGAGATCCTCGCGAAAAAGAGCTACCTGCACATAGACCTCTCCAACCGCGAAGAGCCCGTACCGTTCCCGAGAATCGTGGTAATAGGCCACGACTTCGCAGATTTTGGAGACCTCGATCCAGAAGAGGCGAGAGAGGTATGATGTACGTCAGGGTCAGGGTAAACGAGGACTTGTGGAACGCGTTCACCGGTGTGACAAAGTTCAGACGAGGAGACGTGTCGAGGGAGTTCGATCGCGCACTCAAGCTTTACCTCGGCGGTGTGGACAACACCCTCGCAGTCAGAGAATACTTCAGAGGTATGGAGGCTCTCAAAGAGGTAATAAACGTCCGCTACGATCTGTTCGATGGAGACTTCGAGTTCGTAACCAATTCCAGAGTGTATCCCATAGATTTTCGGGAGGGCTTCAGCACCCCGGCTCTGAACGCGATTGTCGAAGAGTGCTCAAAGAGGGGTGTGCTGAAGTACTGCGTCGATGACTTCAGGTGGAAAAAAGTTGAACTGCCTGAAACCGTGGACGAAATGGTTGGAAGAGTTCTGGACAAGCACACTCTCGTGTTTGAAGTGAACGTTGAAGGCAGGACGATCGAGGCGCTGCTGTCAAAAGAGATCTTTCGATTTGCTTCTGGCCTTGATTTTTAGTCTTTTTTGCTGTTTTTTCGATTTTCCTGGTCTTTCTTATACTCATCGAGGTCGCAGACGACCTCCAGATCCCTATCGAACGCTACAACCTCGTGATGCCTCTGTAGCTCGTAAACCCACAGTGGTATCGATGGGTGAGCCAGTGCAACGACAAACTTCAGTTTTCGTGCGGCATACTCTATAAGCTCTCTGGATAGCTCTGCAAGTTCTTCAGGGTGTCTCGCTTTGTGACCGCTCGTCCCCTCATAAACAGGGAGAAGTACTCCCTCGAAGTACACCCCGTACTTCACCACCATGTAATCCACCAACTTCTTAATAGCGTCTCCGTCATCAGCGTCAAAGTCGTCGACGTAAAGCACGTAACCCTGGTATCTCTTAGATCCCTTTTTACGGCTGTAGCCAAACACGATGGGCACAGTTCCCGCTATGCTGGAGTCATGTATCCTCTTCTCAATACCAATCCTGACGAGGTCTTTCTGCCCGATGGGTTGCAGTGTAAAAAATTCCCTGCTGGACAGAGAGATCCTGTATCTTTCCCCAACGGGTATTTTCCTGTACGAGGGGTCGACATACTTGAGTATCTTTTCAGGAGGTTTCGAGGGAGTAAATATCTCAAGTTGGGCAGTCGGGACGTGGTCTGCGTCCCAGTGCCCAATTACAGAGTACCTCGGGCGCAACCTCGCAACCGGGGAAACGCACCCCCCGAACGCAACCAGCCCCGACTTCAGAAACTCGAGTATCAAAAAACCACCCCCTTTTAAAGCCTTTAAAGCCCTACGGCCAGATATCTAGGCTGAAAAAAGCAAAGTCCGGGAAAAAAAACTTAAACTCGCTGAAGAAACGCGTCGAAATCAGATTGTTGTAGGGTTGAAGGGGATTGAAAGAAAGCGGTTAAGCCTTGATCTTGACTTCGAATCCCATCTCCCGCATCTCCTCAATGAGTGCCTGGGAGACGGGAATATCCCCTGGCAGTTCCACGCCGTTCTGTCTCGCGACAATTCTTACTGCCCTGTCAACCGCCTTCATCGTTTCCCTCCGCCACCTCTGCTCTCTGACGA
>JARQZL010000046.1 GCA_029984855.1 Archaeoglobales archaeon
TCTTGTTTTTCTCCTCTTCAATCATGCTCTTAGTCTTGCTTAAGATGTCCTCTCTTATTTTTTCCGCCTCTTTCTCCGCTTCCTCTATAATCTTCCTTGCCTCTTCTTTTGCGCTTGCAATAATCTGCTTTGCCTCCTCCTGAGCTTTACTGATGTCTTGGTTAACTTTCAGTTCCGCTTCCTTAATTCTTTCAAGAATCTCTGTTTTCTCCATGACAGTCACCCTTGTACTTTTTATAATCTCCAGCAAAGCCGGGACAAGCAAATATTTAAACTTTGCTTTTTTACCTTTTCTGTTAGATTTCGGGCAATCGGGTTTATTTTCAAAGTCTTTATTTTAAAAACTAAATGAGCTGACATAACTTAGCGCTATTAAATTTTTTGAAAACATAATTATCCTCCACTTGCAGGAGGGAAAATTGCGACTGTATCGATATCCTTTAGTTCGATATTTTCGAATACAATTCTTCCATTAACTGCAAAGTGAGCATACCCCTCTCTCTCAAAAAGAGACATCATACCCGGATATTTTTTACACAGCTTTTCAACAACCTCGTTCAGGTCTCTGGCCTCAATTTCCAGCTCTTTACCCGCAATCTCTCTGAAGTTTGCGAACAGCTTAATTTTGACCATTTTCACCCCTCGCAAATGCGGGAATACATCGCCTGTCATATGGGCTAAAGCCTGCAACTTCCTCTATTTTTAGCGGTAAAACTATACGGGAGACCAAGCTGTTGAGCGAGTATGGCAACCTTATCAGCCTGCTCCCTCCAGTTGTAACCCACTCGTCTATGGGATAGGATGAGAACTTCATTGCTATTTCCTTTCTCTGCCGGTATGTTAGTTTTACCGCTCCTTCATCAAGAACATGTATGTGAAATCCTCTCCCGCTGAATACAACTCTCAATTCACTGAACTCCATTTCGAGTTTTTCGTACATTTCAACGGTTGCTCTTCTGACTGTATCGAACTCGTACATACAGAAGCTCAACCCCTGCCCCCTCTTCATCTTCTCCTCAAGGGTGCCATGGATTGGGCACACAACGTTCTCAGGGTCGATATCAAACGCAAGTTCCTGACCAGCAAAGCATTCGCATTTCCAGCATTCTTTGTAGCATTTTTCACATTTTCTGCACTCTTCAAGGCTTGTGTAAACGTTTCTGTCGTAATAAACACCCTCCGGCAGATACTTCAGGATGTACCACCTCAGATCCTCGAATCCTTCATAGTCGTCGATCACCACAACCTTGTTCCTTATTTCCTCAAATTCGGGCAAATAGATGCCCGTATGCCTTCCAACAATCATGGCAAAGGCTGTTGTACTTCTTATTTTTTCCTCACTACCTCTGAATGATAGCCATTTGGCAATATCTCTTACATCAAATTCTTTTTTGTAGTAAACTTCCCTCTCCTTAATGTTTGCAATCCTCATACCTTCGGGAAAAATGTACATTGCAGTACTTTTGATGCAGTGATGAAAAAACTTGCGTCAAGCTTTTTACTAAAAAGTGCAATTAGGAGCAATGGACGTTGGAATTCTTTCTGAATTAGTTTCGCTCCTACTTATTGCCTGTGCAGTGGGAATAGCTGTAAAATACGTCAGATTGCCATACACAATAGCCCTCGTTATCGTCGGACTGGTTATCGGCTGGTTTAAAGCATTTCCAGAGATTGTGCTCACGAAAGAAGTTGTGTTCTACCTGATTCTGCCACCACTGCTGTTCGAAGGAGCTGTGAACACGGAACTCCAGCATCTCAGAGAGAACATACGGCCAATTGCTCTGCTCTCAACCGCTGGAGTTTTAATCTCCACTGTCTTTATCGGCTACACTATAAGTTACTTCCTGAATGTCCCGTTGCCGATTGCACTCCTTTTTGGGGCGATGGTGACGCCAACAGACCCAGTTTCTGTCCTCGCTACATTCAAAAAGCTTGGAATTCCAAAGAGGCTCACAACGATAATAGAGGGAGAGAGCATACTGAACGATGGAACGGCAGTGGTTCTCTTCAGCATAATACTTGAGATGGTGAGAAGGGGAGAGTTAAACGTTTTTTATGGAATTTCCGATTTTATTTTCGTCTGTGCTGGAGGAGCTATAGTTGGAGGAATTCTGGGATATGCAGCATACAGAGCAATGACGAAGATTGATGATCCGGAAATAGAGGTCGCCTTAACCCTCGTTCTTGCGTTCTCAGCCTTCATAATTGCAGAAGAACTCCACGTTTCTGGAGTGATAGCTGTAGTAGCTGCTGGTCTGCTGATAGGGAACTATGGAATGCTGCTTGCAATGTCTCCCTCGACGAGAGTAACATTGACTACATTCTGGGGCTTTGCCGTATTTCTGATAAACTCCCTCGTTTTCATACTGATTGGTCTTGATATAGTTTCAAGACTTCCGGGATTTGCCGATGCCATAGCGATTGCAGTTTTTGCTGCGATAGCAGGCAGAGCTCTTGCTGTATATCCAATCCTTAACCTCCCCAAGATGAAGATTCCGAAGCTGTGGCAGCACGTCGTATTCTGGGGTGGATTGAGAGGAACAATACCCGTTGCTCTGGCCTTAAGCCTTGAGAACATCCCGTACAGGGATGTAATAGCCAGCATGACCTTCGGCGTTGTTCTGTTCTCACTCGTGGTTCAAGGACTTAGCCTTGAATACTTCGTTCGCCACACTCCACTGGCAAGAAAAGAGGAGAAAAGGCTGAAATACGAGGAAATGCTCGCCAAGAGTGTTGCCCTGATGGCCGGCAGGAGAGAGCTGAAGAAAATGATGGGAACTGGAGAAATAGCAGAGGACACAGGCAGACAGATACTCGCAGATCTGGATGAGCTGATAAAGAGTGCAAGGGAGGAGTTTATTAAAGCGTGCGACGAAGAACTGACAGCCGAAGCTCTAAAGGTGGCATGGAGGAAGGTATTGCTTGCAGAGAAGAGTGCACTCAGGGATGCAGTGGTGAAAGGAGTGATTTCAGCAGAAATTGCGAAAAAGATAGAGGATGAAATTAACGAGGAGCTTGAAAAGCTTAATGTATAGCTTTTTTCAAACAATTTGTATTAATCCAGAAATTCAATAACCTTTCTTGCCCTCTCGTAAACACTGGCACTCATCCACATAACCTCAGATAACTTTTCAAGAGATTCCCCCGCCTCTTTTTTGGTTAAAAATCCTTCTTTAACCGCTTTTATCAGAACTGCAACGCTACCAACTACCTCCAATCCTAAGCCTATAGCAAATCTTCTCGCAGCCATGTCATCTAGCAACACTGGCAGCATTTTCTCTTTAGCGACAAGAATGGCTGCAACTTCTCCGGCGTGCAAGCCAGCTTTACTTGCTATCTCCTCTACATTCTCAGGACTGTCGCAAACTTCAATCCACTTACCAACTTCACCTTCTATTATAAAAGCATCGGGCTTTCCAAGCTTCTTACCTTCCCCAACGACCTCAGCTATTATGATAGATGGAACTTAGATGGAACTACAATACTACCGAAGATTTCTCTAAGCAGAGAAAGTCTACCAATCTGAGCGAGGTGAATAAGAGGGCATGCATTGCTAACAGCACTCATTTCGTAGCCCAGTTAATGTCAGCTTCGAGGTCTTCAACATCATAGCGAAAAGGAATGTTTCTAAGCTTTAGCTGCTCCAGAGCCTCTCTGTAGGATATTCCAGCCATCTCAGCCGCTTTCCAGAGGGATACTTTACCTTCCCTGTACATTTCCATTGCTTTCTTTACTCTGTATTCCTTCAACGACCCTGTTAGAAATCTTCTGATGATTGCTCCTCTGTCTAATCCCTCCTCTTTGCTGATTTTTTCAAGTTCATCAAGCAGATCCTTTGGTAACCTCACCGACGTCGTAACCATCCGCATGTAATACAATTTAGTATGATGCAATATATAAAACTATCCACCCTCAGATTTCCACAAATCTAACAACGATGGGGTCAAAGTCCTTGCTCATCTCTATCAGGGCTGCACTTCCTTTCATCGCTGTTCCAAGCTTGACAATGAGCGTATCCTTATACCTTGCTA
>JARQZL010000047.1 GCA_029984855.1 Archaeoglobales archaeon
CCGGTTATAATTTAGAGGTTATTCTCAGAATCTCAGAAGATTTATAAAAGGTAACATCCAGTTGAGAATTATGCCAAAGCAGATCGTAATTGAAGTTCCGGACTGGGTGAATGAAAACCTAATCGATGAGCTGAAGAAAATGCTCGCCGAAAAGATACAGGAAGAAATAGAGAAAGATTATGTAGATATGGGTTTATATAATCTATATTTTAGCATGAAGTTTCCGGAAACGAGAAATGTCGAATTCGATCTTGATAAAGAACTGAGAATTCTGAAGGAAATAAGAAAAAAGGGAAAGGAAAGAGCAGAATGAGTGTAATCGACACGAACATTGTAATCGAGAGGGTAAAGAGAGGTCAGGAAATCACGGAGAATGTAACGGAAGTTAGCATAGCTGAATTCCCTCCAGTCATGGACTACAAAAAATTTTACGGAAAAGTTCTAATTATAGAGAGAGATGACGTACTCATGGCAATAGAACTTCAAAAACGCTTAAGAGTGGTCGGTAGGCCAAAGTGCTTTGCAGATTTGCTTATAGCCTCTATATGCATAAACAGGAACGAGGAACTCGTAACGAAGGATGTGGATTTCCTGGACATTGAAAAGATTTCAAATCTCCGGGTCAGGATGGTTTGATGGATCGGGATGCGGAATGCTGTTTTTTGCTTCAGAATTTCCTATCCCAAGTCAAAACTCCAGATTCTGAACTATCTGAACAATCTTAATCCCGAAGTAGTATGAGAACTTAGTGTTTAGTGTTATCTGCTGGAGTGAAGAAGTCATAATTCCATCGAAGTGATCAATGGGATTCCTGCATACTTTCTTTCCTTATCACTCCACGTAACACGTAACACGCAAAGGTTAAATAGAATCAGGCCAAGCAGGATAAGGGGAGAGAAGAGGGGGGAAGGTTAGAACAGAGGTGGAGGAGCTAAAGAAAGCTCTTTTGGAAGATCCCAAGTTCAGGGATGAGATTTTGAAGGAATTGGAGTACAGGACTGGAAGGAGGGATTTGCTGAAGGCTGGCGTGTTAGGGTTGTTAGGGCTGGCTGCTGGTGCTGCTGTTACTCCCACAACGCCAGCAGCTGGCAGCAATACGGCCATAGAGACAATTTCCGATTATACTGGAGTTAAAATCCCGAAGCCCTGCATAGCAATTGTTGCTCAGGATGGAACTGGGAATTACGATGTAAGTCCGGAGGATGCGAGTGAGGTTATTCAGAATGCCATCGACGGGAATGTGAGCTGGTTTACATAAATTTTTCAAATGATATAATGCGATATTATCTTTATGTAAAATACCTCTGTAAGTTTCGCGGGCATGGGCAGAAGTGGGACAAATGATGAGCGATTCTGCCATTCTTATTGCAGCGTTCAGGTGTGACTTTCCCCAGGGTCTACAAAAACTTTATTTAAAGATTACATTAGGAAATACAATGACTCAGGAGAAGTACCGGAAAGCAGTGGACAAGTTTGTAAGGATGGCATTGGAGAAGCATAGAGATGAAATAGAAAGTATTATCCTCTTCGGCTCCGTTGCAAGAGGAGAAGTAAGAGAAGATTCCGATATTGACATCATACTGATCGTTAAGGGTGATTCATTTAAGATGCAAAAGCTAATATCCGAAGTCGTTGTGAAAATTCTGCTTGAAACAGGCATATACATATCCGCCAAAGTGCTCTCCTCTGAAGAATACAATCTATTAAAGAAGATTAATTCCTCTTTCTACAGGAACATATCAAAGGAGGGAATACCAGTTGGATGAAGTTCACCTTTTGCTTGAGAAGGCTGAATCCAAACTAAATTCAGCTAAAATTCTGCTTGAGAACGGAATATACGATGATGCAATAAGCAGAGCTTATTACTGCATGTATTACGCCGCAAAGGCAATTCTTTGCCTTAAGGAGAAGTATCCAAGAACTCATAGAGGCCTGGTGTCACAATTTGGACTGGAATTCGTAAGAGAGGGTTTAATAGAGGAGTACTATGCCAGAGCGATTACAACAGCTCAGGAGAGAAGGGAAAGGGCAGACTACGATATACACTATATACCATCCGAAGAAGAAGCGGAATCGATAGTAGAAGATGCGGAAAGATTTCTGGAGAGGGTCAGAAGAGCAATAGATGAGATCAGAAGAATATAAATAATAACAATAATTTTATTTTACTAATAAAAATTTATCAAAACTCCAGATTCTGAACTATCTTACTCCCGAGATAGTATGGGAGCCAAGTTTATTGGAGGGAGGGTAAACAGAGCCATAATTCCATCGAAGTGATTCAATAGCCTGCACGCTTTTCCTTATCACTGACTCCAAACAGCAAGGGTTAAATAGCATCGCCATCAGTCCTGCGTACTTCTTCTATCTGTTAAGTGGAGATTAGGCATCTGATTGTCTTAATCACGCCTGTATTAGTAACCAAAACGAAGAATGCAGATACCACATTTCCAGCAAGCCACGCATATCCCACGCCGAAGGGTCCGAGGGTAGGTATAAGTAGCTCGTCAACAGCGTGATTGACGCAACGATGAAAAACACTGCTGTGATTTCCTAAAATTATTTCCCACCATCGAACCACCTCCAGTAGTAACCAATATCCTCTCAGGTGGAAGCTTTCTCAAGAACGTCTGATAGGGGGTCTCCAGTTCCTCCAGATTAGGCTCATGTGGGTCTTTTGCAATTATACCACTCCACAAACTCATCTATTGTATCGAAATACCTTGCCTTAGCTTCCAGCGTGCCGTAGAACCTCTCAATCTTTCCATTCGTTTGTGGATGGTTCACTCTTCCAACTATATGCTTTATCCCGCTCTCTTCAAGGAATTTTTCGAATCTGGATTTTCCTTTAGCCTTCTTCTCTCCAGCAGAAGCGTAGAACTGCGTTCCTCTGTCTGTTAAAATTGATTCTGGCTTACCATAATTGTCCATAGCTTCTTTTAGTACTTTTATGTCTCAGCGGTTGTACTGTCAAATACTCCGTAGCCAACTTTACTAAACGGGATGCATAATCTAAATAGGCTATTATCCATTTTCCGTTATAATAGAACCAGTCTGTATGCCAGAGAGACATTGAATGCTTTCTTTCGTAGCGTATCCTTGTTTCTCTTCTTTTTGTTCTTTTCTTCCCTTGCATAGCCCAGCATCTTCAACTTTCGGATTTGTTCTTGCTTATGTTATACCCTTTCCCCCTTAGTATTTTTTGAAGAACTGCTGCATTGCATCTGTATTCCTCGTATTCTCTCTTTATAGCTTCTATTTCTTCCTCAAATAGCTCTTTTTTAGGTCTTCCCGGCTTTCTTAGTTCAGGAATTTCTCCTGTTTCCTTGTATTGCCTGTAGATCTGATTTACTCTTCTTGTTGAGATTCCTTCAATCTCTGCTATTATTCTGGTTGGCGTTCCTTTCTCTTTTTCTCTGATTATCCATTTTATCGCTTTCTCGTCTAGTTTCACACAGGGGTTTGTTGAAGTGGGAAATAATTTCGGGAAAAGACAGGTGTGTTCGACAAGCGAAAGACATATTTAGAGAGCAGTCATTAAACAACTAATGAAATGGATAACTGCCGATCCAAAAATATGCCACGGAAAACCTGTTTTTAAAGGAACGAGAATTTTGGTTAGTGACATTCTTGAATTACTTGCTTCTGGGATGAGTGCTAAAGAGATTCTGGATGAATATCCAAGTCTGAATGAAGAAATGATCAGAGAGGCTTTAGACTACGCTGCCAAGGTTATTAAAAGGGAATACCATGTTAAGTTTGAAGTTTCTGCTTGATGAAAATATTCCAAGGTCTGTAAAGAGGTTTTTGGAAGATATGGGATTTTCAGTTGAATGCGTCCCAAAAGGTGTTGAGGATAATGCAGTTATGTCATTTGCGAAAGAGAAGAAGGCTGTATTACTCACAAGAGATTCGGATTTTGCAAATCTCGTTCTATATCCTCCAGAAGATTATTTTGGAATTGTTGTGTTTCGAATACATCCCCCCAGACCGGACAAGATAACAAGGGCTCTGTCATTACTGTTGAAGAACGTTGAAAACTTTGAGGGTAAGCTGTTTGTAGTCGAAGAAGGGGGATTTATCGTATTTGAAGGTTCGTAGAAAGTTCAAAGGTTCTTGTTAAGATAGCGATTGACAATCGGATTTCGAAGGCTACTGGGTGACCTTCTTAAATTCTTCAATACCGTAAATTCTTCCTTTAGATCTCCAGACTTTCTTCGATTTTTTAACGGTCAGATTCCAGTTCTTTTTACCGCTGGTTTCGCAAGGGTTAAACAGCAAAGTGAAAAAACCAGTTTTACAGAGTTTGCCTCGGATGAGGGCATGGTAAGAGGCAGGTTGCTGCTCGTGAATGGTTATAGCTTTGAATTCATGGAGTACGTCAAAGGAAATACGAGATTGAAGTACAGGTTTCTTAATGATGCTGATGGCAATCTCGTGTTCAGATACGATAACGCAAAGCATCATCCAGAACTTGAAAATTTTCCACATCATTTGCATTCTGAAGATGTTGTGAGTTTGAAGGAAAAATCTTTTCCTGAGGCTTTTAAGGAAGTTTTGAAGTTTATTTTAAGATAAACACTCACATAATCAGAACTCCAAATTCTGAACTATCTTACTCAAAGTTTAAAGTAGTATGAGAACTCAGTGTTATTTGAAAACAAAGAAACACTGAGGTCGTAATTCATTGATGTCAGTCTGATTCAATAGATTTCAGTTCTTGCGTACTTCTTTCCTGGGGTTATCACTGAGCCAG
>JARQZL010000048.1 GCA_029984855.1 Archaeoglobales archaeon
AATCAAGATATTCTTTTGCTCAATTAGCTGTTTAAATCCCGTAAGGAATTGGAATATGTTCTGTAAGCTGTTCATGCTTTACTACAACCGGTTGAGGTGGTGTTTGTGTTAAGTGGACATGTCCGATAAGGTTAAAGGAACGGATTTAGGGAGATTCGTTGAGTGCATTGAAGAAGGTTTAGGTTATGGAACTTAGTACTGCAGTTTATATCGTTTACCGCCTGCTCGTTATACTGTTTCAATCCTTGCTTGCTGGGATTTATTCTTCAGCCGTTTACATTCTCATCTCAAGAACTGGTTACAAATTAGTCGTTCCACCCCTCATAGCTTTACTGATAGCTTTAATTGAGGTGGGTTTCTCTTATGCTTACATTAACGCTCTACTAAACCCTCATCTTGTAACAGAAATTTTTAGCATAGCTCAGCTTTTCCTTATCGGAACCTTTAATTGCATCAGCAATAATTACTCCTCTACCCTTCTTCGATAGATACTGGACAAAAAGACAGAAAATTGTGGCAATCATCTTTGCATCACTCATAGTTCTCCCACTACTTTTTAACGTAATCTATGGAACTGGAATGGGAAGGAGAAGCATAGCATCAATAGGTATAGCATCAATAGGTTTGAGTATGATCGGATATCCGAAGGATTATGTTATGGATGGATTAATAGCAATTCTTGAATACAAAGAATTGCTATTTTTCAGCACTGTGCAATTTACAGCTCCTCTCCTCTTTATTTTGTTTGGCTTTTGGCTTGGGTTTGCTTTTTGGGTTTCGGTTTAGGTAAAAAGCTTATATTGGCTGGAGGTGAAGAGCTTGTGATGACAAATCAAACTGGCGTTGCCAAGCTCCGCTTCCCAGTGATAGTCGAGATTGACGAAGACGGCTACTACATCGTTAGCTGTCCCCTCTTCAAGGGCTGCCACACGTACGGTGAGACGATAGAGGAGGCCATGGATAACATAAAGGAGGTCATAGAAATGTGCCTAGAGGAGGAAGGAGTAGACAGGGCGGTAAGATTCGTGGGTTATAGAGAGGTCGAGTTGGAGTATGGCAAAGCTTCCTTTAATCAAGGCAAAGGACCTTCTAAAGTTTCTTGAAGAGTTGGATTCAAGCCCGTGAGAATGAAAGGCTCACACGTAAGATTAAAAGCTGATGACGGCAGGGTGACCACAGCCCGAGCTCGGCAGTTGTGGACACAGATAATCTTTCCAGATCCGAGATCCGTTGTGACCAGGAGGCTGTGGACACAGAACCCCAGGGATCTCCCAGGGATGTGGGCACAATCAGGAAATAAGCCATCATAATGAGGACTAAATAACATAACTCTTAAGTAGTATTAGCAGCCACCACCATTATGATGGTAGGAGTTACTGAAATTACAAAGGATCTCAAGGACTTGAGAGAAAGATTGGATTCGATTATTGAAACTCTCGAAATAATGACCGATAAGGAGTTAATGGAATCAATCGAAAGAGCGAGAAACCAGCCGAAGAAGCGAGAATTTAGGGAATTTCTAAAAGAGTTAGGAGTAGACGCGCTTTCTGTGTCCGATTGATCTTAAGATGACTTCTTTTGTATTTTCATCTATCTCATAGATGATTCTGTATTTGCCAACATGCAAACTCCTGTACCCCGCTAAACCGTAGGACAGGGGTTTTCCCGTGTAGGGGTTTTGTTCGAGTTTAATGATGGCTTTAGCAACTCTTTCCAGTAGTGGTTTATCCCTCTTGGTTAGACTTTCAAATTGTTCCTCAAATTCCTCGGTTGTTACTACTGTATACATCAACACATCCACTATTGATTAGCTTATAACATTTTCGATTTTATAGATTTCAAAGATTTCAAAATTTATTGTTTTTTTAGTGTTTTTTAAATTTTGTTTGTTTTTGAGTGAATCACCCCTCGCTCACGCAAGGGGCTTCGGGACGGGTTTGCTCCTCGGCAGGGAGCCTTACCGCCCCAAGGGGGACACAACCCCTTGCTACTCCTATCTGTCCCAAACGGCAGATTCGGAGCTACCTCTTAATTTCCTGAATACTCTGAGCCTTTTTACTTTTCCAAGGCCGGACGCAGTATCCTTAAGGAATGGATGATCCGTCCGGCCCTCGTTAGCCAAATACTTCTTTATGATGTTCCTCGCAGCGTTAACGTCTGCGTTGATTGACCTCACTGATCTGAACAAACCCCTTTTTATCCTTCTCCAGGGTTCGTAGTTTTCTTCACAGGGGTACTCGTGCTTTACCGAGTCAACGCCGGAAGTGTACCTTTCGTCGATCTCCACGACTTCTCCACTGAACTTGTATCTCAGGTGTTCAACGACTTTGCCGTGTGGGAGTAAAGAGAACATCTGGTTTACTAGATCCGGTAAATCGTTCTCCTCGTTCTTCGAGGAGTAGACTTTTCCGACAATTATCTTCGTCACCTTGTATTTTTCAGCCAACTCCACGATGAGGTTTGATGCTTTATGGCTGAAGTCTCTCAGTAAATTCTTCACCCTTCTCCACAGCTTTGCAATCCTCTCATCGAGTTTGTTGTACGGAAGGCCTTTATTCTTTAGGTTGTCCCTTCTGGACTGCAATTTGTATATCTTTTTCAGATACTTCCTTAAGAGGCTTATCAATCCCCTTCCGTCGATTATGTAGGCTGTTGGATGATTTTCTATAACTATCACCGCGAAGTTCGCCTTGTTGAAGTCTATGCCCATCAACCTTTCCTTTTCAGCAGACTTCTCAGAGTTCTCACCGACGCCGTAAACTATCCCGATCTGGTAGAACATCCTGCCGGAGTACTTCAAAGGAGTTATCTGGATGTTTCTCACGTCGTACTGAGTTAAGTCGATGCCCGTGTCAATCCACAGGTACTTTTTGTCATAGCCGTACTCCTCTTTCAAGTATTCTCTGAGCCGTCCGGGTATGGAAAGCCTCAGCTTCGTTCCAGACACTTTAAAGCCCGTTTTGTCGTAAACAACAGTTTTATGGGGCTTCTTCTTGTCTGAAAAGCCTGGCCTTCTCACCGGAAACCTGTACTTCTCAGGATGCTTTAGATAATCGAAGAAGGTCTTCCAGGCTTCGATCAACTGGTTAATGAGGATCTGTGCCGATCTGGAGTGAACGTTTTTAACGAAGAAGTCGTCTTTCAGTTTGTTGTAGAGATCGAAGAGGTTGAATTCAGCTTTGCCGTTGATAAGCAGGTAGTTGGCAGAATTCCACACCTTGCCTGCGTTGTAGGTTAAGTTACCTGCAACGATTTCCTGCTCCTTTGTCAGGTTAGGCTGGATGAGTATGCACCTGAGATCGCTCACGCCTTCAGCTGTCAGAAGAACATTTAAGGGTTGAGAGTGGTGCGAAAGTGAATCTACCCATCTCCCCTTGCGTATCCCGCCCTTCGAGGGTCTTGCAAGCAACAGGATGATAAAAGTTGAGAGGGTGATTGGTATGGGTAAGACCTGGAAAGAGCTGGGGGTTTGGAGAAGGGGTGGTAGGAGTAAGAGGAGCAAGAAGGGTAAGAAGGCTAAAGCCGTAAGGTTCGTTTCTTTCTCGCAAAACGAGGGGCTGAAGGGGGAAGAGAGGAGAAGAAGAAGGAGAGGGACGGTTGTAGAACTCGAAAACCTCGGCATGAAAGTTGAATGGGTCGACGGCAAGGTGTACATCCACCGCAACTACCGTAACGTGTTCACTATGGGAGCATACCAGATCTCCGTTCTGTTGCCAGGATCGATCTTCTTAATCTCTTCTACAACCTTAGAAAACCTCTCAATCCAGTAGAAATCATCCAGAGGTACGAAGTATATTCCACCGCTCGGCTTCAGCTTAACCCTATTGCAGCTGTCGAGAATCCTGTGGAGTATTTTTCTTATGTGCTCATCAGTATAGCAGTCCTTCTCCCTTTCAAATCTATCTAAAATTTCCTTCACGATGTCTCTAACTGCCGGATCTGCCGTTCTAAGGGAGTAATTTACATTCCTGCTTTTCTCGTCGTACGCAATTTCTCCAACAACATTGTAGCTCAGCTTTTTACCTTCTTTCCTCTTTTCCAGCACTACCTTCCTCGTAAGCCCTGTTTCCAGCGGCCTGAGCAGAAGGAACGTTTCAGAATCTGCAGATTCATCTATCTTCTTCTCCTTGTACTCAGAGCAAATTCGCTTGAAAGCATCGCCGTGCTTCGGATCTGCCGGTTTAAACCTCGAAAGTCCATGCTTATCAAACCATGCGTGCAGGTCGTCTTTATGCACAAGAGTTCTGCTAATCGTATACCAAACAGCATATCCCAACACATCTTTCTCATCATTCTCCAAAAATACAGCTTCAGATCCACCAATCCTCACTCTCTGCATACAATCACCTCAAAATTGGATAATTTTCGCTAAAAATCAAAAAAATTGGAAAATAACACAAAATACAGCTATTTAGCAGAGTTTTAGATTGAATGGGCAGATTCTTCTAATCTTTTTCCAGCTCTCTTCAATACCTTTATACAGTATTCTGTTACTTCTATCATTCGAAATACAGTATTCTGTTACTTCTATCATTCGAACAAATCGCACAGCTTCCGTCTGCGTCGATACTCATGCTGGCAATCCCTTGTCTACATCTTCCAATACCAGCTATTTCGGCAACACAAGCATCTACTGCGACTTTCAGCCCGTACAGTTTAACCAGCTCTATCGCATCGAGCCATAATTCTTTATCTATCCTTTGAACTGGTTTGAGAGCCAACAGTGTAACCGTGCTTGCATACTTCCCTAATACGTCCAAAGCTCGCTTGAGATCGTCTTTTGTTGTGATAATGTGATTTATCCAAACTTCGGCGACCTCGCTATAGGTTTTAGCTACTGTGATCACATTTTCCAGATTCCTCCATGTCTGCTCGTGAATTACGTCAAAGCTTATTGCGTACTTGCTAACACCATCAATTGGCTTGTATATCGTTCCGTTAGTCGTTATCGAAACGATCTTACCGGATTCAACTAAAAAATTGATGAAATCGCTGATGTTTGGATGCAGCATCGGTTCTCCACCGCCAATAGCGACGGCTTTAACCCTGCTTGCGGCAACATCTTCGATTATCTTTTTAACCAGCTCTGGATTTTCCTCGCCTTTATAGTAACATTTACGGCAGTTCAGATTGCACTTTTTGGTTATCGAGATGTGAACAACCGCTGGAAACTTCTTAAGCTGTTTTTCAGAGATTTTGGCAATCATGTTACCACTCGTCGGTGAGGTCTTCTGGTTTAACTCCAAGCACCTTAGCAAGCCTCTGCAGATGTCTTCTGTACCTCTCCCGCATGCTCGCATCATCTCGATACCAGTCCTGATTTGAATAATCGACTGTCATGCTCCTGCCATTTGCTATAATGTAATCACTACAGTTGTGATCTCCGAACTCGTCCCACACTACTCCTATCTCCAATACGAAGTCTCTGAACGATGAATCACGCTTCAACCTCTCTCGAATCATCCCAATGGCTTTTCTAACCCCAGTAAGTCCAATTGGGAGCCTTCCTCTTACAATTTTAACTTTCTCGCCGTTTACGGTCGCGCATACTTTTACAGTCTTTCTCTCATAAGGAGAATCGTACTTGAAAACCAAGCCCTCTACCTTGTGCTTCTTCGCATAAGGACCCTTTGCAACCTTTCTGTATTCCTCTTTCGTGATTGGAACAGTGTAGTAGTCTGACTCGTATTCTTCCTCGCTAATGACTGTACTTCCCCTATCTTCTATGACCTCGTATTCTTTACCTATCGAGAGCCTCACAACATTTATTGCTCTAACAACATCGCTCTCGCAAACCCTCAGCACATCTTCCAGCATCTTTTCTACAGCATCGTAATCAAGAACGTGAGGATCTGCAGTACAATCAACCACATTAAGATCAAGATAATAGACCCTCATACCATCACCAACTTACTTTTTCAGGTATTTTATCTACCTATTTAAGTATACTTGATAGGTATACTTCTTCAAGTATTTTCCAGAAAAGTTCAGAATACTTTGAATGCTTCAAAAACTCTACTCACGAATTCCTTTGAAACTTTCATCAAAGAGCTGTAAGATGGCTGGATTCCAGGCTCAGTATACTCTGGCTTAGCCTTCACGTACAGATCAAGGTTCTCGAAATAGTATATGCTGTATGAGCCGCCAGTAGCGACAACTTTGAACTCAATCGGTGGCACGTAGTGTTTAGTTCTTTTCCTATCTCTTACAGTCCTCACCCTCTCCAGGCAGACATCCTCAACTAAATCCGCTAAAACTACCTCAGACAACACAACCACCTCCTTAAAAATCTAAAAAAGCATCAAATCATATCAGACCAGATCTCTTTGAGCACTTCTTTGACAGGATCGAGTAAAGGTGTCTGCATTTTTTCTTCATCAACCTCTATGACTTCCGCCTTTCCCTTTCTTTTGACGATCATGACGCTCTGAAGCTTTACTGCATCTATCTCGTGAACCATTACAATGTCTTCGACATCAGATTCAAGGAGCGGGACATCTTTTACTAAACGCCTCATTCTGCATGGGAGAACGACAATACAAGCCGTTGGTCTGTGTATTTTGATTATCTGTGGTAGAAGAAATGTGAACGTGAATTGCTTTGTTAAATTGTCTACGAATCCCAATCCTACTACCGCCTTTAGCTTGTCACCATCGAGGAGGATTGCGTGGGGAAAAGGCTCTTTCCCGGCTTCAAAATCCTTTCTAACAGACTCAACCACTCTATCAAATACTCTTTCAACTTGATCCTGCATAATATCACCTCTTTTGGCAATAAAATTGAAATAAAAACTAAGAAGAGCGGATCCAGACTTCATCCCAGCTTCCCGGACCTAAAACCGGATGTGGTAATGCTATGGTCGTTATGCTTTTAGCTTTAGCATACCTTGTCAGGTCTGCCACTTCTCTTGCAAGCTGCATCCCTTCAGAGTTGTGCCCGTTAACTCCATTGTAGGATGGTATGGCAAGCTTTGTAATTCTAGTTCCAGCCCTTTCAAGTCCTTCGATGAACTCTTTCACGATTGTGGTCTCACCAGCATCGAGGTCTCCGATGAAGAGAATTGTGTCGTTATTATAGCTGATAAGCCACCAAGTGCTGTGAAGTCTGTTAATCTGCTTGCCGGCAATCCTGCCCACCTCTCTTGGCGTTAGAGCCTTGACTATTATCTTTGCATTCTTATTTGGTTTGAAGATTATCGGCTTCCCATCCGCTATTATTGGATTGACATGCTTGACGTTCGGTCTGTCGGCCCAGTACTTGTGGATAACTACTATATCAGCAGTATTCTTGGGAATGTGATCAGCGTGGCTGTGGCTTATCACTGTCAGGAACGGTGTAATTGTGGATGGAGACTTCCAAACGTCGAGCTGGAGCATTCAGACACCTCCGAAAATCTTGAGCATGTGCTTTCCAACCAATGCAATCGCGTTCGTCAGCATTTCAGCAAAGCTGGCAATTGTGTTGTTGGCTGTGTCAGGAGCAAATGCTTTAGCAATGCCTGCAACGCTCAGCATTGCAATCTGGGTAATCTGGTAAGCTCTGACAGTTCTTTTAGACCATCTAAGATCCTCTACTGCAAAATCCCTGACTTCCACCTCGTGCGCAAATCTGTTTACTGCCGGGAAGTTTAGGCTGTAGGCAGCAATCTTCGGCGTAAGCAATCTGTCAACCCAGCTCACAACCCTCCTAACGAACGCAGGCAATGCCTTCAAGCCCTTTCGGGCGACCTCGCTGGAGCCAACAAAAGGCTTATATACTTCTATTCCCAACTTACTCATGGTAGAACCCCCCTCATTCATTCTCAGGGGCGGCGGGCGTGTTTCAGCCCGGCGAGACCGCCCCATAAGCTAACAAAATCAAGCTTTTGAGCTCGAAAACCCGATTAGAAAAGTTATTTTAGCCTAGAAATTAGCTAAAATTGTAAGAAACTAAATTTTAATTTACAAAAAACCTAAAAATAATTTACAACCTATCTGACTGAAGGAGATCCCTTACCCAGTTCATGAATCTTCTAAAATTTTCCTCTGGGGAGGCTTTCTCTTTCAACACGTAATCCTCAGTGACATTGTCTTCAGAACCAAAGTGTATATGCCTTGGAAACGTGCTAATTTCTCTATGATGCGGGGCAGTATCGATTCTGTATATCCTTTCACCTCTCTGCCAGTGAAAAGAGAATTTATCTTCTACAGGATATCTTACTTCTATCCAAGAACCATCGACCAAAATTAACCTTATTCTATCTGCACGCAACTCAGCGTCTACGACTATATCAGAGTATTCATCCCTTACAATCTTTAAAAATGCCAAATACCTTAGAAGCATCAGATCTCCTCTATCAACTTGCCAGCTAATTTTTTCATTTCATCTATATTATTCTTCAGAGCTAAAGCTGATAGGAAATCCTCATATGTTGGATGTTCTGGTAACTCTCCTTTCTCAATCTTTTTCTCTATTTCCTCTGGCTCTTTTACACCGTACTTTGAAAGTATCCTCTCAAGCTCTCTCTTTTGTTCCAGTATCTCCTTAATGACTATGATTGGAATAAGTTCACTCTTCAATGCCGACATACTACATCACCTAAATCTGTTAACTTCTCTCTCCAGAATATTAAATCTCTTATCATAACTACGACTTTGACTAATTTCAACACCCTCTCTTAAAATATTCCTATGGAAGGAATAATCCTTATACTTCTCAAACTGCTGTTTATCCTCAACGATTGAAGATATAACCTCTCCATATTTTAAGAGTATTTGAAATGCTATCTTAGAAACCTCTTTTTGGGTTACTCCGTCAGCTATAATGAGAACATCGATATCACTCTCCTCCTCAGCCTCTCCTCTTACAGTAGATCCGAACAGAATAATCTTATATATCCTATAACCATATTTTTCCTTTAAGACTTTAACAAATGATTCCAAAGCTCTTCGCTTGTTTTCTGAAATTCGCTGTATTGCTAATTTCATACTATCCATTTTAGGATTAATCTTTTTAAAAGTTGTCTTAACTTTAATCTCCATTTCGAGCACCTTAATACCTTTTTTCAACTCATTAAGCTCAAAAATTAGTTTTAAAGCCTTAATTGGATCAAATCACCCATTTTGAAGCTCATCAAGTGACTGCTCACAATAATAGCAGCTTGCAGCTCTGGATCATACACTGCGATTATTGCGAACCTGTACAGATACTTCCGCATGATAAGGCAGTAGAGCCAAGCGGGACCTTTTCCAGTTATTACAAGAGTATCTCCATCGAGATCAGGTAGCTGTTTTTCAATATTAGATACTTCATTAGGATTAACCGATCCTTTCAGTTCAAATTCAAAAATCAACCCGCTAAATATTTCAGCTCTAAACTTCCTAATATTATACACGAGCTTTCCCATAACATCATCCCCTTTCCAATTATAGACGCACCAGAAGAACGATAATAGACACTAACAACTAAACTTAACATTTTCTCTAATATTTTCTACATACGGTCTGATACAGCGATTTTTTATCGATTTTATCTCTTAGTTCTGCTTTTTCTATACATTTCAAGTATGCTTATCTGAGTACTAACTTCTCGAAGCTAACTCAATTTTTAAAGCCCACACTTGAGGAAGTTTTGCCAGCACCTGGCTGGCTTATACTCCGGCACCTGGCCGGACTTGCCGCCACCTGGGCGGCTTTTCACCCGCACCTGGCGGGCAAGGTTTAGCAATACATTACAAGTTCTTACACATTCCTCAACTACTGTAATCATATCTACGTTCAAGTATTTAAATTTTACCTCCATTTCCAAGTAAAAACATAAATACTTATAAGTGAACATAGAAGTAATGAGTGGCGAAAAGTTGAGAGCTATTTATATTGAGATCGGCCACAATTGTTTTCTCGAGATCTGGCAGGGTAGCTTTGTGATCGGATTTAAGGGACCGGAAGATGCACTAAAAAAGATTAAGGAGGCACTATCGGATGTTGAAGTTCTAACGTCGTCAACAATTTTACAGTTGATTAAAGAAAATTCAAGCAATGTCGATAATAGCTGGATAGACAGGCTTTTCGGAGATGAAGGCAAAGAAGAAGATCTAAGAAATTCTTTCTTTGCCAATAAAGAGGTCTAGCTACCTTTTAAATATTGTGTTATATTTTTATTATTATTAGTTTAGAAGATATAAGTAAGCTCATGACCACCCCTAATTTAAAAAAGTCGCCTAACAAAAATCGCTTGTTAATTCAGGAAACTATATTTAGCTTTTCTAGCAGTTTAAATAAAATGAAGTGTAAATATAGACAGGGATCCAAAGAATGTAATCTACCAGCTCTTAAGAACTCAAAAGATGGTTACTGCATACTGCACGAAAGAAGCGATAACAAGGATATCGAAGAATTCCGTAAAGCTATAGAAGAAAAGCTAAGTAAAGGAGACTTCGATTTTAGTGGGTGTTACTTTCCACCAGATTTTTCCTTCGAGGGAGTCATATTTGAAGGCGATGTAGATTTTACTCTTGCAGAATTTAAGCGTGCAGACTTTTCCGGAGCTGAATTTAAGGGTAAAGCCAAATTCAGTCTTACCAAGTTTTACGGTGTTCCAGGATTGTATCCTGCTGCAAATTTTAGAGGGGCAAAATTTCACGATGAAGTCAGATTTGGAGGAGCCAAATTTTATGGCGATTGCTGGTTTGATAATGCTAAAATTGAAAAGATAGTATTCGACAATACCGATATACAAGGACGACTAGAATTCTTTGTTAACGAATTAAACTCGGCTGAATTTAAGCAAACAAGCGCCTCCTACATATGGATTGGCAAGAACACCTCTACTATACCTAGAGAATCTGAAAGATTACATGTAAAATACCTACACTTTGAATTTGTAACAGTCTCGGATCAAGCTTTATTCGAAAATTTAGACGTTGAAACTGCCATATTCTTTGGGTTGACAGCTGGATGCTGCCAATTTAAAAATGTTAGGTTCAAAAGAGTAGGACTCAATGTATCCTCCCGTCTTACGAGTGAAAGATCTCCCGGATACTTCTTTATGGATGATGCAGAGCTTGGTTCAGATTATAACGAAGATGAGATCCACGTTGATATTCACTCAGATTCTTCATTAAGGTTAACCAACGTAAAATTTTACACAAAAACAAAGCTGTTGCTAAGATGTAAGGATGAAGCGCATTTAAGAGATGTAGAATTCTATAGAGATGTCGATTTCCACGTTTCTGAGTTCTATGGAGAGACGTACATAGATGCGAAGTTTCACGGAAAGATTGACCTGAGAGGAACAAAGTTCTTAGGAAAAGCAAGAATTTCGGGAAATTTTGAAAATGTTTTACTTGCTGGATGTGACGTAGAACATGTTGATTTAACTTACGTTAGGTGGAGACGGGATTATAAGATACTAGATGAAATCGAACTCGAGAATACTACTAAATCAGGAGAAATAAAGGAGATAGAATCGAAATGGAAGAACATTGAAACAGTATACAGAAAACTCAAACTTAGCTACAAAAACCACGGAGACTACGACACAGCTGGAAAGTTTCATTATAGGGAATGGGAATGCAAAAGAAAGAGGGTAGGCAAATACTCTACAAAAACTGTTAAAGGCAAACTTCTAAACTTTATTGCAACAAATTTTTCGTGGATCAATTTGTATAGGATAATATTTGGATATGGAGAGAAGCCTTTTAGAGTTATCTTCGCTTCACTATTTGTAATATTGCTGGGTGCACTCGTTTACATGTTCTATGGAATAGTTATAATTCCAGAGTACAGAATCATCGATTATAAAGTTAGTATAACGTCATCAACTCCAATTAAGGAAATACTTTCAGACTTTTTGTATTGCTTTTATGCAAGCGCTTTAACATTTACATCCTTAGGATCCGGGGAGTTTTATCCGTATAGCAGTGTAAGCAAGGCCTTTGCAGTCATTGAGGCATTCCTTGGGGTATTCCTAATATCGTTGTTTATAGTCGTCTTTACAAGAAAAATGCTTAGGTGAGGTTGTTTTTAGTTATAAAGATAAAACTTCTACTAACTTTAAGTACTCCTTTCCCTTCTTTGATTTGAACTTTACAACATCCAATTTTGTCTCTCCAAAGTAACCCTTACCGATTATAGGACCTCCCTTTATCCAATCTCTCTATTTTAACAAAACCAGCATCTAACAACTCCAAATCTAAAATAAACAACTCCAGAAAAGTGCCTTCTGCATTACAACCTTCTCCTTCTCAAATGCTCTAT